>RGNC01000191.1 GCA_010029175.1 Synechococcaceae bacterium WB8_1B_136
GTGGGCTACGACGCCTACACCCAGAGCCAGGGTTCCTGCTTCGTCGTCTTCGAAGCACGCTGAATCGGTCCATCCGGTCCCCGCTGACGCGGGGACCTTTTTTCACCAGCTTTTTCATTCACGGGGCGGAAATGGCCAAGCAATCCAGTCGCGACGCAGCCCTGGCACGCCGGATGGCGCTGGCCTCGGGGGGGAAGACCGCCGAGAACCGCCATTCAACGGCGTCCGTTCGAGTGCGCAGCGCCGCCGACGCCCGTCCCACCCGCACCCAGGGGAATCCGACCAGCACCGTCGCTGACGTCCGCAGCCAGCTGACCACCAAGGCTCCGGTGCAAATGGAGCGCTCCAGCGCGGCTTCAGCCCCCCTGGCCGCCTCTCCGACCCGTCGCAGCCAGCCTGTGCGGATGGCAAACCCCAGCCGCGACCTCGTGCTGAGCCGCCGCGAAGCCCTCAGCCGTCGCGGCAAACGGGCCGACACCAGCCGCGACCGCACCCGGGTGGATGTAGCCCGCGAGGAAGCCAGCAAGCCCGCTGCCCCCGCTGCCACAGAAACCCGCGAGCACACCTGCAAGTGCCAGGAGGGCAAGGCCCGTGAGGCTGCCCCCCAGCTCAGCCAGCGCAACGGCCGCAGTGCGACCGCCAAGCGCACGGCCCAGCACAACCCCAGCCGTGCCCTGGTGCTCGCCCGCCGCGACGCCCTGGCCAAGCGGGGCAAATCCGCCAGCACCAGCGCCAGCTCCGGCGGCGCTGCGGTGGTGCGCCAGGGCAACCCCGATCTGAGCACCCGCGAACTGGCCCAGAAGCTGCGGGAACTGAAGAACAAGAGCGGCAGCGCCGGCATCGTGCGCACGGGCAGCGGCAGTGCCGCCACCCGACCCAGCGGCCCCAACCGCCGTGGCGCCAAACAGGCCGCCGAGGCCAGCCTCAAGGTGGGCGTGAGCGAAACCCTCGCCGGCCAGACCGTCACCGGCACCCAGGCCAACCGCTCGGTGAAGACCACCGGCAACGAGGCCGCCACCTGCCGCACCATCACCGGCACGGAGTATCTCGGCGCCGAGGTGTTCCAGGCCTTCTGCGGCACCCAGCCCAGCCCGGTGCAACCCGCCAAGGTGCGGGTCAGCGCCACCAGCCACGGCAACCGGGTCACCGGCAATGAGGTGGGCCGCAGCGAGAAGGTCACCGGCGACGAGCCCGGCACCTGCAAGAACGTTACCGGCACCGAGTACATCTCGGCCAACCAGTCGGCCGCCTACTGCGGCACCAGCACGCCCTCGGTGCGCAAGGTGGGCCACAGCAGCACCGAAGCCGGTCGTCCGGTGTCGGGTGTGCTGGTGGGCCGCAGCGAAAAGGTCACCGGCGATGAGGCGGGCTCGGGCCGCCAGCTCACCGGCGACCAGTACCTGGGCCGCGAGCCCCAGGCCCCCGGCCGTGCCCCCACCAAAGTGGCGTCGCTCAACACCCTGCGCGGCACCGGCGTCACAGGCACCCACGTGGGCCGCAGCGAGCGCGTCACCGGCGATGAACCCGGCAGCTGCCGTCTGGTGACGGGCGACGAGTACGTGGGCAGCCAGCAGTTCGAGGCCTTCTGCGGCACTCGCCCTGCCCCCGAGGCCGCCAAGGTGGGCTTCAGCATCACCAACAAGAACCTGGTGGTGAGCGGCACCCGCACGGGCCGCAGCGAAAAGGTCACCGGCGATGAGCCCGGCACCTGCAAGGTCGTCACCGGCACCCCCTACGCCGGCCTGGAGCAGGCGGGCCAGTGGTGCTCCACGCAGCAGGTTCAGGCCGTGCGGGAGCGTCTGCCGATGGCCATGGCCATGGCAAGCCGCCGCATGACCGGCACCAAGCCGGGGGTGGGCGGCGTGATGACCGGCGATGAACGCGGCGCCTGTGAAGACGTCACCGGCACCCCCTACATCGGCGCCGATCAACAGGCTGAGGCCTGCGGCCTCTCCAGCGGCTCCGGCACTGCCGCCCCGGACTTTCCCCAGCCCCTCAGCGGCGCCGCCTGGCAGCAGTTCAGCGTGCAGTCGCCAGCCCGGGAAGCCCAGGTGGAGCGGGAGCGCAGCGGCGCCGTCACCGGCAGCACCTATGAGTTCGGCGGGAGGATCACCGGCCCTTTTGACATGGCCGGCGGCAAGGTCACCGGCACTGAACAGTTTCGCTTCTGCCTCCCGTGTCACCGGTGAGGGCTCCGGCAACCGCATCACCGGCGACGACTGGGACCGCGGCGATCGCGTGACCGGCACCGAGGGCAGCTCAGCCCGCCGGCGCAACCCCACCCGGGTGGGCCCGATGAGCGCCATGCCCAGCGCCCAGCCCAAGCGCAACACCGAGGTGGCCGTGCCCGTGAGCCGCGTCACCGGCTCCAGCGGCAGCACCGATCAGGGCTCCCTGATCACGGTCTCCGGCGGCGCCCGCGGCTGAGGGACATAACAGATGCCCCGGCGTTCGGCCCCTCGCTTCAAGCCCCTGGCACCGACCGCTCCGCGGCGGCGCCCCGGGACCACTCCGGATCCCGGCACCGACCAGGCTGAAGGCAGCGGCGGCCCTGGTCTGGCGCCGGTCACGGCGTTCAGCAAGGTGCTGCAGCAGCGGGAACTGGCCATGGCGGCACGCCAGGGGAATGGCCGCAGCAGCGGCAGCAGCGTGGCGCCCCCCGGCCGTCGGGTGCGGGCCGTGGCCACCCAGGTGATCCGCGGCGCCAGCAGCCCCAATGCCGGGCTCCACCCCCTGAGCAACGGCCAGGCCAACGCCACCCTGCGGGCCTACGAGGAGGCCACGAAGAACGCCTTCGATCGGATCGTGCCGGTGTTGAAACGGCTGTCCGCCCTGCAGCACGAGGCCGATTTCACCGCCCGCGCCCAGCAACTGGCCAAGGCCGAACTGGGCTATGAGCTGCCGCTGCCGATCCTCGAAAACGCCTGGACCAGCCAGCTGGACATGCGCACCCTGTTCGCTTGGTGTGTGTTCGAGGCCTACGAGCAGACCAGCCTCAACTTCTTTGAAGCCGATCCCCTGGCGGGGCAGGCGGCCAGCCCTGATGCCGAAGCCTTCAATGCCTTCCTGCTGGACTGCGGTTTCCATCTGCTGGATGTGACCCCCTGCGCCGACGGACGCCTGGCCCATGCGGTGGCCTACGGCCTGCGCCTGCCCTTCAGCTCCGTGCGTCGCCGCCCCCACGCCGGCGCCATGTTCGATGTGGAGAACACGGTGGATCGCTGGGTGAAAACCGAGCATCGCCGCTACCGCGAGGGTCTGCCCAACCCCGCCCACGACGACACCCGGTACCTGAAGGTGGTGGTGTATCACTTCAGCTCCAAGGATCCCTGCCACGAGGGCTGCGCGGCCCACGGCAGCAACGACCAGGCCGCCGCCGCCGAGGGGCTCCAGCGGCTGCAGGATTTCCAACAGGCCGTGGAGAACAGCTTCTGCTGCGGGGCCTCGGTGGATCTGCTGCTGATCGGCATGGACACCGACACCGACGCCATCCGGGTGCATGTGCCCGGCCGCGACGGCAGCACGGATCTGGAGCGCTGGCTCGATGCCCGCGACGTGTATGAAGCCACCCGCCCC
>RGNC01000192.1 GCA_010029175.1 Synechococcaceae bacterium WB8_1B_136
TCCCCCGCTGGAGTCCCGCACCACCCGCTTTCTGGGCCTGCCCCTGCCGCCTGGCCTGGTGATCGCGATTGCGCCCCAGCGGCTCGCCGGCAGGCTCCAGCCCGCCACCGGCGAGCTGCAACTGCGCTTTCAGGCCCGCTTTCGCTTCCGCATCGGCGGCCTCTACCGCGCCCCCGATCTGCTGATCGACACCGAGCTGAGTACAGAACCGCTGCGGAGCCGGCGCCATCGCCTCGAGGGCCGGCGGCTGAAGGCCGAGGGGGAGGCCCTGCTGGTGGGTGTGGCCACTGTGAGCCCCAGCGGTGATCCCTGGTTGGATCGCTTCCTGGGTCTGCCCGATGAGGCCCTGGCGCTGCTGCGCTGCCAGCTGGTGCTCACCTAGCCCAGGCGGCGGCGCACCGATTCGGCGTGGCTGTGCAGCCCCTCGCTGTCGGCGAGGGTGGTCACCGCGCTGCCTGTGGCCTCCAGCGCCTGGCGGTTGAACTGGATCAGGCTGGTGTGCCGCAGGAAGGTCTCCACGCACAGGGCGCCGGCGAAGCGGGCGGTGCCGGAGGTGGGGAGGGTGTGGTTGGGACCGGCCAGGTAGTCGCCCACGGCTTCAGGGGTCCAGGCCCCGAGAAAGATGGCTCCGGCGTGCTGGATCCGGTCGGCCAGGGGCTCCGGCCGCTCCACCTGCAATTCCAGGTGCTCCGGCGCAAAGCGATCGCTCAGGGCTGCGGCGCTCTCCAGATCGGGGCACACCACGATCAGCCCCCAGTCCTCCAGGGCCTGGCGGGTGATCTCGGCGCGGGGATGGCCCTGCAACTGGGAGCTGATGGCGGCGGGCACCGCCGCGGCCAGGTCCTCACTGGTGGTGAGCAGGATCGCGGCGGCCAGGGGATCGTGTTCCGCCTGGGCCAGCAGGTCGGCGGCCACATGGTCGGCGTTGGCGCTGTGGTCGGCGATCACCAGCACCTCCGAGGGGCCCGCCAGCGAATCGATCGCCACCCGGCCATAGACGGCCTTTTTGGCCAGGGTCACGTAGAGGTTGCCGGGGCCGGAGATCACATCCACCCGCGGAATGCTCTCGGTGCCGAACGCCAGGGCCCCGATGGCCTGGGCGCCGCCCACCCGGTAGAGCTCATCCACGCCGGCCAGGTGGGCGGCCGCCAGCACGGTGCTGTTCACCCGGCCATCCGGGCCGGGGGGCGTCACCATCACCAGCCGCTCCACCCCGGCCACCCGGGCCGGCACCGCATTCATCAGCACGGTGCTGGGGTAGCTGGCCCGGCCCCCCGGCACATACAGGCCAGCCCGCTCCACCGGGCGCCAGCGGCGGCCCAGGCGCTCCCCGTGCACCCCGGTCACATCGAGATCCTGGGGCTTCTGGCGCTGGTGGAAGTCGAGGATGCGGCGGTGGGCCAGCTTCAGTGCTTCCTGGAGGTTGGCGGGGGCGGCTTCCCAGGCGGCGCGCAGATCATCCGCCGGCACCCGCAGGGGATCGGGCCGCACGCCGTCGAAGCGCTCGGTGAGCTCCATCAGGGCCCCATCGCCCTGAAGCCGCACCTGTTCGAGGATCGCATCCACCCGTTGGGCGGCCTCGCGGCTCTGGCCGCTGCCGGTGCGCCCGGCGATGGCCTCCAGGCGCTGGCCGGCGGCCTCGAGATCACGCAGCACCTCCAGGGGCAGCGCTGCGGCTGGGGAGCTGGGGGCGGAGCTGCTGGGGGCCACGGTCACCGGTCAGGGTGAGAGAAGGGTTCAAGCTAGTTGCCCGTCACCCGTCCACCGAGGTCGCAGCAGGTGGTAGGTTCTCCGTTTGCCGAGCCCGCGAAACTCCGCCTGTGGCCAATAACAAGTCGTCGAAGAAGCGCATCCAGATTGCCGAGCGCAACCGGCTGCACAACCGCACCTACAAGTCTGCCGTGCGCACCCTGATGAAGCGCTGCTTCACCGCTTGCTCGGCCTACACCCAGGAGCCCGGCGACAGCGCCAAGGCCGCTGTGCAGGCAACCCTCAACGCCGCCTTCAGCAAGATCGACAAGGCCGTGAAGGTGGGTGTGATCCACCGCAACACCGGCGCACACCAGAAGTCGCGCCTCAGCGCCGCCGTGAAGCAGGCCGTCGAGCCCGCCGCCAAAGCCTGACGCTGTCCGTCTGTCATGCCTAGGGTTCACGCCGGTGTCTGAACCCTTCGCAGCAGCCATGGCCGCGGCCGTCGTTCCGGAGCTCCGGCCCGGATCCCTGATCGACACCCACTGCCACATCGTCTTCCGCAACTTCGACGACGACCTGGAGGAAGTGGCCCAGCGCTGGCGCGATGTCGGCGTGGGTCGCCTCCTCCATGCCTGTGTGGAGCCTTCGGAAATTGCCGCGATCCGTGCCCTGGCCGATCGCTTCCCGGAGCTGCGCTATTCGGTGGGGGTGCATCCGCTCGATACCGAGCACTGGCAGCCCGACACCCCCCAGGTGCTGCGGGCTGCCGCGGCGGCAGATCCGCGGGTGCTGGCCATCGGCGAACTGGGGCTGGATCTGTTCCGCGACAAGAACCTGGAGCAACAGCTGGCGATGCTGCGCCCCCAGCTGGACCTGGCGGTGGAGCTGGATCTGCCGGTGATCATCCACTGCCGTGATGCCGCCGAGCCGATGCTGGGCGAGTTGCGCCAGCGCGCCGAGCGGGGCGTCTGTCCCCGGGGGGTGATGCATTGCTGGAGCGGCACCCCCGCCGAGATGGAGGCCTTCCTGGAGCTGGGGTTGTTCATCAGCTTCAGCGGCAACGTCACCTTCCCCAAGGCCACCGACACCCACGCCTGCGCCCAGCAGGTGCCGGCCGATCGCTACGTGGTGGAAACCGACTGCCCCTTCCTGGCGCCGGTGCCCCGCCGGGGCAAGCGCAACGAACCCGCCTACGTGGAGGCCGTGGCCCAGCGGCTGGCGGATCTGCGCGGTGAAGACCTGGCCGCCGTGGCGCTGCAGAGCACGGCCAACGCCCTGGCCCTGTTCGGCCATCGACTTGACAGTGTATGATGGTTTATTGGCCTGGCAGCGAGCTCTGATTTATCTGTGCTTGCTGCAGCCCGAAAGCGCCCACCAGGGTTCTGGTGCGCCCGCCCATCTCAGTGGTGCTGTGTCTTTCCGGTGCTTTTTGTCGTTGTCCGTGGGGTTGAAGCGAGCTGAATAGGACCGCCGGCAGGGCAGCCGCTTCTTCAGGGAGGCGGCTGTTCCCGTGGTCGGCTGTCTCCAGGTGCCCTGCGGGCGCCCTCAGTTCCTCCTCCGCCTGGCCCAACAGGCCCTTGTTCTGTCCAACCCGTTCCTGCAGGTTCACCGCATGAGCAGCGCGATCCAGGTCGCCAAGACCGCCACTTACCTGCCCGATCTGGTCGAGGTACAGCGCGCGAGCTTCAAATGGTTTCTGGAGAAGGGGCTGATCGAGGAGCTGGAGAGCTTCTCCCCGATCACCGACTACACCGGCAAGCTGGAGCTGCACTTCATCGGTAGCGAGTACCGCCTGAAGCGCCCCCGCCACGATGTGGAAGAGGCCAAGCGCCGCGAT
>RGNC01000193.1 GCA_010029175.1 Synechococcaceae bacterium WB8_1B_136
GCTTCAGGTCTTCGGCGGAACCCCCGGGTCATCCGGGCGCGCCGCTTCGGCCTTCGGCTTCTGCCGTGTGTTGCGTGCGTTCATCGCGGCTCGAAAACCGCGGGCCGCGATGTCTACCACACTTTCTACCGCCGCCTTCAAGGAATTCGGCAGCTCGTCGCGCTCCGCGCCTGAGAAGTCCTGCAGCACCCAATCGGCCACGTCGCCCTTGAACCCGGCCGTGGGGCGCCCGCAGGGCGGCTCCCGCGCTGAGGGCTTGCTGGCAGTGCCAGCAGCTGGCCTGGGCACCGAAGTGCTCCGAGCCGCAGGCGGGGCAGGTCTGGCGCTGGTCGAGCACGGCGGCCAGGGCCTCCATCCACTGGCCGGTGAGGGCCCGCTGGCTGGGGGCGCCCATGCCAGGGCCGAAGGTCTGAAGGAACAGCGCCTGCAGGGCGGCCGGATAGATGGGCCAGGTGAGCAGGGCCGCGGCGTGCTCGGTGGGATCGGGTCGGTTGCGCTGATCCTGGGGATCGAAGATGAACACAGGATCCTCCCCGTACAGCCGTAGACGGGCCGGTTCATCGAGGCAGCGAATGGCGAGCTCCATCTGCCCCCGGAGCGGATGGTGGCGGGTGAGCAGCATGAACAGCAGCACCGCCAGGGAGAACAGATCACTGTTGGCTCCCGGTCGGTCGCGGCGCATCAGGATCTCCGGTGCCATGAACCCCGAGGTGCCGAGCACGCTGCCGAGGTCGCGGCCATCCACATCCACGTTGTCGTTGTCGCAGATCAGGATGCGGCCGGTGGCCGCCTCCAGAAACAGGTTGCCCAGTGAGATGTCCTTGTAACAGAGCCCTTTGCTGTGCAGGCCATGGAAGGCTTCGGCCAGGAAAAAACCGGCGTGCACGGCCTGGCCCAGGCTGATGGCCAGCCGGCCGCTGAGATGCTCCACGGCCCCCACGAACTGGGGGGGGCGCAGCTCCATCAGATAGCCGAAGCCGGGGGTGCGGCTGCGGATCAACGGCTGGCTGGCGGCGGTGGGGCGCAGCAGGGCGATCGGCCAGAGGAAGGAGCGGCTGGGGGCGGTGGCGCGGATGCTCTCCAGCAGCCGCCGTTCCAGGTGGGGGTCCTGCGCGAGGCAGCGGGGCAGATACCACTTGAGGGCCAGGCGCTCCCCGGCCACATCCACTTCGAACACCTGGCCCTGGGTGCCTCCCCCCAGGCCACGCACCACCTGCACCGGGCTGCTTAAACCCTCGAACTGCAGCCAGGCGCCTTGCGGCAGGATCCAGGTCATGGTGGGGTCAGGGGGTTTCCAGACTCTGGCCGATCGCTTTGCGGATGCCGTTCCGGTGGGCCAGGGCGGTGACCCGGTTGGCGAAAGCCCGGCGCTGGGCCTGTCCGTCGTGCTGCACCACCAGCAGGGTGTGGCTCTTGCGCGACCCCAGCAGGACCCAGCCCGCCAGGGCCCCCAGTTCCAGGGGCCAGAACAGCAGTGGGAACGGCAGCAGCAGCAGCCCGGCCACGCTGGTGAGCAGCCACCAGCTGAAGATGTGGGGGTGGTGGGGTTCGCTGAGCACCACCGCCGAGCGGATCTGGCTCAGGGGCACGGCGGTGCCGTCGATGTCGATGCAGCGGGGTGGCTGCGGTTTGGGCAGCGGTTGCGGTTGCGGCGCCTTGGTGGGCCGGGCGGCAGCCGGAGCCTCCTGGGCCGCCGTCAGGCTGAACACCAGCACCGGCCCCTGGCGGCCCAGCTGGATTTCATCACCATCGCCCAGGGGGCGGCAGCGGCGGACCCGCTCCCCCTCCAGATAGGTGCCGTCGCTGCTCTGCCAGTCGCACACCACCCAGCCATGGCTGGCGGTGAAACGCACCACCGCATGGTGGGGCGACACGCCCTGCTGGCTCGCCAGGGCCAGGCGATTGCCGCTGGCACTGCCGATCGTGAGCGGTTGGCCGCTCTGGAGCTTCAGCCGCTTGCTGGGGGTGTCGCGCAGGTGCAGCTGGGCCGTGTTGCTCATCGCCCCTGCCGCCGGCGCTCCCACCACAGCTGCCAATCGTCGCGCAGGTCGTTCCACCAGCCGCCGTCACCCTCGCGGTAGGGCACCACCCGACCGGGGAACAGCAGGGCCCTCGCCGCCAGCACCAGGCCGATCAGCACCATCACCAGCAGGATCCAGCCTGGGATCGCACCAGGCCACTGGGCGGCAAAAAAAGCGCGCACGGCATACACGGCCAGGGTGAGGGCCAGCCAGAGGCGAAAGGGCTCCCAGGGGTCGTGCTGACGCGGCAACGGCACTGCGGGGTGCTGTTCGTAGCCTATGCGCAGGCAGATCTGCGGCGCAGATGATGGAGCAGGCCACGGTGGATGACCCTGCAGCCGAAGACGCTGCTCCGGCGGCTGCGCAGGATCGCCGCCAGGCCTGGCGCCAGCTGCTGGAGGCGATTCGCGGCCACAACGCCGGCAGCGGCCGCCGTGAGGCCATCCGCCAGGCCTGGCGGGAGTTGCGCCGGCGCGAGGCGGTGGCTGAACTGTGGCAGGGGGAGCAGTGCATCAGCCGCCTGGTGCTGGAGGGGGGACGCGTGCGCATCGGCCGCGATCCCGCCTGTGAGCTGCCGCTGGAGGTGGCGGGCGTGAGCCGTGTGCACGCGATCCTCGAGCGCGCCCGCAGCAGCGATCGCGACTCCAGCCTCGACGATTTCAACTCGGCCAACGGCCTGTTTCACCGCGACCGGCGCATCAAGGCCATCCACCTGCGGGATGGCGATGCGGTGTGGCTGGGTTCACCGCTGAAGGGCGATGCGCCGGTGCTGCGCTACCGCCACCCCCGCAGTGCCCTGGAGCAGGCGATCCATTGGCTGGGGGTGGGCAGCCTGGTGGGTGCGGCGCTGTTGGTGAGCGGCATGCTCGCGGCGGCCACGATCGCCGGTGGTTCCCGCATCCGGGCCATCTCCGGGCCGGTGAAGATCTTCTCGGCCAGTGGCCAGCAGATCGACGCCAAGGAGGGCTCCGCCACGGCCCTGCCCTCGTTGCAGAGCTATCCCCTGCATCTGCGCCAGGCGCTGCTGGCTTCGGAGGAGGCCCGCTTCGGCTGGAACAGTGGTCTTGATCTGTTCGGCACCCTGCGCTCGGCCCTGCGCCGCAGTGGTGGCGGCAGCGGCCTCACCCAGCAGGTGGCCCGCATGGTGTATCCCGATGTGGGGCGCGACCTGAGCCTCACCCGCAAGCTGCGCGAGCTGTGGGTGGCCCTGCAGCTGGAGGTGGGCTTCAGCAAGAACACGATCCTCAAGCTCTACCTCGACCGCGCCTACCTCGGCCTGGGAACCGAGGGCTTCGAGCAGGCCTCCCAGCTCTACTTCCGCAAATCGGCCAGTGCGCTCGATGTGGGCCAGGCCGCCTTTCTGGTGGGGCTGCTGCCCAGCCCCAACGGCTACAGCCCCTGCAATCCCGACGACCCGGGCGCCGGCCT
>RGNC01000194.1 GCA_010029175.1 Synechococcaceae bacterium WB8_1B_136
GCCCTCAGCCATGTGGGCAATGCCCACCAGCTGCAGTTCCACCACATCTTCCCCAAGGCTGTTCTCAAGACCACAGCCACCACCCGGGAGACCGACGACATCGCCAACCTTGCCTTCATCAGCGGCAAGGCCAACCGCAAGATCAGTGCCAAGGAACCTGCCGCCTACTTTCCGGAGGTACAAGAGGCCAATGGGGAGCAGCCCTTCAAGAGCCAATGCATCCCCACCGACCCGGATCTCCTCACTGTTGAGCGCTACAAGACGTTTCTGGCGGAGCGGCGGCGATTGATCGCTGAGCGGCTGAACGAATATCTCGGCAGCGGGCAGGAGGCGTAACAGCCATGGAGTCCAATACGTCCGCTCTCATCCAGGATGAGTCCTCACCAGAGGGCCAACCCCTGACCTCCAACGCCACAAGCGCTGCCGTCCGTGACCAGCTGATTCGGGCCCTTGAGCTCGACCTTGTGGGGCCCACCCCCGCCCTGCTGGCGGAGCTGGATGCCGAAGGACGAGGCGAGGAGGCCTCTGAGCTTCGAGAAGAGCTGCTCGATCGCCCCCCCAACCGCTGGTACCAGACCGGTTTCCTGATCCCGAGTGAAACAAGCCTCGGCGACCGCGCTGACGATGCGGCCGATGACGAGTTCGCCGGCCTCGATGGCCAGAACCTCTCTGCCAAACGCAAGAGCAACGCCAGCGGTGATGACACCGGCGCCAGTGAAGCGGGGCCGGCGCGGCGGGTTTTCTTCACCTGTTCCGTTGGCTTGAGCCTGCTCATCCCGCCAGCCACCGGGCTGGAGGTCAGCGTGCATTGGGCCACCTACAAGCCCACCACCCCGCCAGAGGACAGCAAGGCCGACGAGGCCTGGTTACGCGAACCCCACTCCGAGCCCCTCAGCCTCCCGGCCGAGCTATTTGATCCGAACGGCCGATCGGCTCAGTCCAAGGAGGTGCCCGGCAGCGATGGCCTGCTGCTCCGCTGGCACCTGAGGCCTGCACCTGCCGATCAGGGCTACCCCAGCGGCGCCGTGGCCGTGAGCCTGTTCCTCACCAACGAACGCCACTTTGAAGGGCGCAGCGCAGCAGACCGCGACCGCGCCAGTGCCTACCAGGTGCAGCTGGATGTGGCCTGCAGCGCCGGCTTCCTTGAACGCCGCGACCCCCGCGCCGCTGATCTGGCGATCAACGCCAACGATTGGGACCATCGCGTCAACAACCTCCACTACCGGGGCGATCACGAATTCGCCGTAGGCCACAACATCTCTGTGGCCCCCAAAATTGATACCAACGGCACTTGCCACAAGGTCAGCACCACCTGGCTGCCCCGGGCCACCGTCGAGAAGGTCCTGCCCAGGGTTGGGGAACTGGAAGCAGCCGGCCTAGTGCTCTCGATGCCGAATCTGGATCGTCTGGCCGGCGAAGGGGCTGGCCCCGTTCAGACGGCCTTGCGTCCTCTCGTGAAGGCCTACACGGACTGGATCGAGAAGCAGGGCGCTGCCGCGGCCAAGGCCAGCCCGCAGCAACAGGCCACGGCCTCGGGGCTTCTGCAGGAAGCCAGCAAGCAGGCCCGGCGGATCGAGCGTGGCATCGAGGCTCTGGAGAACGAACAGGTGCGGCTGGCCTTTGCGATCGCCAACCGGGTGATGGATGCTGCGGCCCGTCAGCGGTTTGGAATCATGCGCGGCCTTAAGCCAGCCGATGTGAAGCCCTGCTGGCGTCCGTTCCAGCTCGCCTTCTTGCTGATGAATCTCGTCGGAATGGTCGAGCCCACCGATGCGGACCGCGACACCATTGATCTGCTGTTCTTTCCCACCGGCGGTGGCAAGACCGAGGCCTACCTGGGTTTGGCGGCCTACACGTTGGTGCTGCGCAGGCTGCGCCACGAAGGATCGATCGAGTCAGCCGGCATGAGCGTGCTGATGCGCTACACCCTCCGCCTGCTCACCCTCGATCAGCTCGGCCGGGCTTCCACCTTGATCTGCGCGCTGGAGCTGGAACGCCGCAAGGATCCAGAGCGGCTCGGCAAATGGCCCTTTGAGATCGGCTTGTGGGTGGGGCAGAGCGGCACCCCCAACAAGCTGGGGCACAAGGGAGATGGTGACGACAACAGTGCCCGCTCCCGCGTGCTGGCCTGGAGCGGTGGCGATAACAAGCCGATTCCGATCGACAACTGCCCTTGGTGCGGCACCGAGCTGGGCAAAGCATCCCTGCACGACGATCGCCCAGCGGTGGCCCGCGGGGTGTTCCGCCTGCTCCCCGATGCCGATCAGCCCAAGGAGCTGAGGGTCTGCTGCCGCAACCGAGCCTGCCGCTTCTCAGGCGACAGCACCCTGCCGCTGGTGGCTGTCGACGAGATGCTCTACCAACGCCTGCCGGCCTTCGTGATCGCCACGGTCGACAAATTCGCCGCCCTGCCATGGGTGGGAGCCACCGGAAAGTTATTCGGCCGCGTCTCCCATGCCCAGCCAGGCAAGGGCTTCTATGGTCCCAGTGATGGCAGCGATCAGGCTGGAGCGCTTCTGCCCCACGGACTGGAACCCCCCGATCTGATCATCCAGGACGAACTGCACCTCATCTCAGGCCCACTCGGCTCGATGGGCGGTCTCTATGAAGCCGTGATCGATGAACTCTGCGCCCGCCAGGTGGAAACATCCATTGGAGTGCAGACCGTGCGGCCCAAGATCGTGGCCTCCACCGCCACCGTGCGCCGCGCCAGCCAGCAGATGCAGGCCCTCTTCGGCCGGTGCAGCCCACCGGCCGTGTTCCCGGCCCCAGGCCCCGATCGGCGCGATTCCTTCTTCTCTTACACCGCCTCGGTCACCGAAGCAGAAGGACGGATCTACGTCGGTGTATCAGCACCGGGTCGCAACATCAAGGCGCTGCTGCTGCGGGTGGGGTTGGCCCTGATGAGCACGGCCCAGAAGCTCTACGCCCAGGCTGAAAAGGAACGGAAGGCCCGCAAGAAACGAGGCGAAGACAAGGGACCCAACCCGGTTGACCCCTACATGACCTTTCTGGGTTACTTCAACACCATCAAGGAACTCGGGATCACACGCCGCCTGCTGGAAGAAGAAGTCACCTCCCTGCTCACCACCTATGACCAACGCCGTCGTCTCAACGAAACCAGCACACGCTACGCCCGCCGCAAGATCGCCAACGAACCCCTGGAGCTCACCTCACGGGTGCCCACCTCAGAAGTGAGCACCACCAAGGCCCGGCTCGAACTCAGCTTCGACAACGAGAAGCAACGGGTCGATACCGCTCTAGCCACCAACATGATTTCGGTGGGACTTGACATCAGCCGCCTCGGCCTGATGGTGATGCTGGGCCAGCCGAAGACCACCGCCGAATACATCCAGGCCAGCAGCCGCGTCGGTCGCGACGACCAGCGTCCTGGCCTGGTGGTGGTGCTG
>RGNC01000195.1 GCA_010029175.1 Synechococcaceae bacterium WB8_1B_136
CCGGGCCAGGGCCTGCTGCAGGTTCTGCTCCATCACGAAATTGGTGCCATCGGTGACCACAACGCGCACCAGGGTGGGCAGGTTGTTGTTCTTGCTCTGGAGGTAGATCGGCTCCACATACAACAGTCCCCGGCCCACCGGCAGCACCAACAGATTGCCGTGGATCACGCTGGAGCCAGCCCGATTCCAGAGGCCAAACTGATAACTGATCGATGGATCCTGCTCAATCAGCGACGACACCTGCTGGGGCCCCAGCAACAGCCGCTGCTGGGGGAAACGCACCAACAGCAGCTGGCCGTAGTTGGGCGGATCATTGCGGGCCGCCAGCCAACCCACCATGTTGGGCCGCTTGAGGGGTGAGAAGGGCAGCAGCAGCACGAATTCGGGCTTGGTTTCGCCGGGCAGCTGCACTGTCACGTGATAAGGCCGAACGGGCGTGTTGGAGGATCCATAGATCTCCAGCGGAACCGACCAGACGTCGTCGCCGTTGTAGAAGGTGCGCACATCGGTGACGTGATAACGCAACAGGCGTTCGGCCTGCACCTGGAACTGGCTCTGGGGCACCTGGATATGGGCCAGCAACGCTTTGGGCATGGCCGAGAGCGGCCGGAACAGCTCCGGGAAGGCCTTCTGCCAGGTGCGCAGAATCGGATCGCTGGCATCACTCACGTAGAGCCATACTCTGCCGCTGTAGGCATCCACCACCGCCTTCACCGGGTTGCGGAAATAGCGGATGCCGGCGGGATTGGCGTCGCTGTAGGGATAGCTGCGGCTGGTGGTGAAGCCATCGAGAAGCCAGTACTGGTGCTGGCGCGGGTCGTAGCCAGGAGTGGCAGGCACCCGGGCCGTGACCAGGTAGGGCTGACTTTCAAAACGCAGAAACGGTGCCAGGGCCGCGAGCCGTTGGTTCACCTGCCGGCGCAGCAACAATCTGGAGCCGGGATGGAGGGAGCCGGTGAACAGCAGCCTTGGCTCCGGCAGATAGGCCGCCGCCATCAGCCGCTCCAGGGGGCCGTGAATGGCCACGCCACCGGCACCGCTGTAGTGGGAATAGATGTTGAGCTCCCCCTCCGGATAGTCGAACTCGCGCACCTGGGTTGGTGCGATCGCATAGGGCGCCTTGGCGGAACCGAAATAGAGGCGGGGCACACCCACGGGCAGGGCGCGGCGCACCGTGGCATCCCCGAGGCCCAGCTGGGCAATGCCCTGCACCTTGCCGCTGCGGCCCAGATCCTTCACGAAGTAGAGCGGCAGCCCATCGGGTCCAAAGGCGTTCACCGTGCTCACGGTGAACCCGTAGCCATGGGTGAACACCAGATGCCGGTTCAACCAGGTGCGGGCGTCCTTGGGCAGGGAGCCCGTGTCGAGTTCTCGCGCGGCGATCAACACCTGCTGGGATCCCTGCCGTGCCGGATCCGATCCGAGCGGATAGCGATCCACTGCCGCTGAGGAAAAGCGGTAGTAGAGCCGCAGTTGCTGCAACTGCCGGTTGGCCTCCAGCAGTGGCTTGCTGTCCCAGAGGCGAATGTTGGCCAGGGTGCCGGGGGCCTGGGCGAGATCAGCGGCGGTGAGGGTCTGGCGCGGCTCCAGCGTGACCTGCTGCACCGCCTCCAGCCCGAAGGCGCGGCGGGTGGCCGCAATCGATCGGCGCAGATAGGTAGATTCAAGCGCCAGCTCCCGGGGCTGCACCCAGATCCGCTGCACCAGCGGCGCCACGATCCACTCGGCGATCGGCACCGCCAGGGCGGTGAGCGCCAGGGGGATCAGGGCGCCACGCCGCAGCCAGCCCTTGGGCAGCGGCACCAACAGGCCGCAGGCCGTGAGCAGCAGCAGGCCGCTCAGCAGCAAGCGCAGGGGGAGCCGCACCTGCAGATCCACAAAGCCGGCGCCAGCGGCAACGCCACTGCCCTGCACCATCAGATCGAAGGGCGCCAGGGCGTTGCTGAGGGCCGCCATCAGGGCCAGCACCGCCAGCTGGGGCTGCAGCACCCGCTGCTGCTCACGACTGAGGCCCGGGAAGCGCAGCTCCGTGAGGCTGGAGCCCTCGGTGCAGGTGAGCCAGAGACAGCCCGCCAACCCCACGGCGGCCTGGGCCATCACCACACTCACCAGCAGATGCAGCGCCGGCAGCTGCAGCACGGTGAAGGCCAGGTCGAAGCCCGTTACCGGATCGTGCTCCTTGAACGGCACCGCAAGCAGGGCCGGCAACCAGAGGCTCCAGCCCCGGGCCAGGGCGGTGGCCGAACCGGCCAGGGCTGCCGCCAGGGTGATGCGCAGGGTGGTAAGGGGCCAGAGCAGCAAGGGCAGCAGCAAGCCCCCAGCCAGCACCAGCACCAGCAGGGGGCGCAGATCCGCCAGCACCGGAATCCCGGTGATCACCTCGCCGCTGAAGGGGGCTGCGATCAGATCCTTGGCCTGCACCATCAGGTAGGTGAGTCCGCCGGCCAGCAGCAGCAGCAGGGCCACCAGAACCGCCAGCAGCGGCCAGGTGGCCAGCGCCAGCAGCGGTGCACTGGGCAGCGGTTTGCCCCTGGCCTGTTGGCGCAGCCGCCAGCAGCGGTGCAGCTGCTGCAGCTGCAGCGGTACGCCCAGGCCCATCACAACGGCAAAGGCCAGCAGCTGCAGCAACCAGCGCCGCAGCACCACCGACTCGGCGCCGAACTGGGCGAACCAGAGCCGCTCGATGCCCAGGCGAGGCAGCAGGACCAGGGCACCGAGCGCCAGGGCCAGCAGGGCCAGCCAGCGCAGCAGACCGGTGAGGCGTCCAGCGGAGGAGCGCGGGGTAGTGGCTGTCACCTGGCGAGGCTAGGAAGAGCAGCGCGCGGGTCAAGGGCCCACCCAGCCGCTCAGCCATACCCGACCTGCGCTATCGGGTATCAAGCGGAGCTGCGATGGGCGCTGCTAATTTCCCTTCAACCCTCAGGGCGTGATCGTGACGGCCACCCTCTCCCGCTCCACCTTCACGGGCCTGCGCTGCAAGGAATGCGGCCACGCCTATGAGCCAGGGGCCCGCCATGTCTGCGAAGACGTCTGCTTTGGGCCTCTCGAAGTGGTTTACGACTACGAGGCGATCAAGAACCGGGTGAGCCGCGCCACCATCGAAGCCGGCCCCGCCTCGATCTGGCGCTACCGCGACTTCCTGCCGATCGAAGGCGATCCGATCGACGTGGGCACCGGTTTCACGCCCCTGCTGAAGGCGGGCAACCTGGCCAGACGTCTGGGGCTGAAGAGCCTCTACATCAAGAACGACGGCGTCAACATGCCGACGCTCTCGTTCAAGGACCGGGTGGTGAGCGTGGCCCTCACCCGCGCCCGCGAACTGGGCTTCACCACGGTGAGCTGCGCTTCCACCGGCAACCTGGCCAACTCCACCGCCGCCATCGCCGCCCACGC
>RGNC01000196.1 GCA_010029175.1 Synechococcaceae bacterium WB8_1B_136
CTGCTGGGGGCGCTGGGGGAGGCCGGTGCTGCGGCCGCTGGCGCGCTGGCCTTCTGCACCGACAGGATCGCCTTGGGGGCCGGCGCCGCGGCGGGAGCCCCGGCCGCGGGCTTGCCGCCGGCTTGGATCAGCTGGCGGATGCGGGAGGCCTCGTCGTCGCTGATCGAGCTGCTGTGGCTCTTCGCAGCAATGGAGAGCTTCTCGGCGGCATCGAGCACGTCCTTGTTATCCAGGCCCAGGTCCCGGGACAGCTCGTAAATCCTGACTTTGCCGCTGCTGGTCATTCAATGCTCCAATCGTTCGGGGCAACGGGTGCCTCCGGGTCCCACGCGCGGTAAGACCACCATTCATCTTGCCTCAGAGCCTGCAGGCGGGGCGGGGGGCAGCCGCTGCTCGAGGGCGGCGTAGAAGGAATCCGCAACCTGGCAGCGCAGGGCTTTCTGCAATTTCTTGCGGCGCCTGGCCTCATCGAGGCAGACGTGGTTCTGGCATACGTAAGCGGAACGGCCCATGCCCTGATCCAGCGCCATGCCGCCCTCGCTGAGCCGGATCACCCGCCACAGCTGGCGGCGATCCAGCAGCTGACGGCAGGTCACGCAGCGCCTCAGAACGGGCCGGGCGCTCACCCGGCCTCGTCCTGACCAGCCTCGTCCTGATCGGCCTCTTCAGCGCTGCCGTACTCCTCCTCGTCCTCGGGGAGGGGGTAGAGCTCCCGCAGACGGGCATCCTCTTCGGCCCGGGCCGCCTGCTCGGCCATCAGCCGCGCCTCGGCCTCCGCCTGGAGGGCCTCCTCCTCCTGGCGCATGGCGATCAGCTCGGCCACCTTGGCGTCTTCAGCCTCCTGGTCGTACTCGGTGCTGTTTTTGATGTCGATCTTCCAGCCGGTGAGGCGGGCGGCCAGGCGCACGTTCTGGCCCTCGCGGCCGATGGCCAGGCTCAGCTGATCGGGGGGCACCAGCACATGGGCGTGCTGGCCCTCGGGATCCACCAGGCGCACCGCCTCCACCTTGGCGGGGCTGAGGGAGTTGGCGATGTACTGGCCGGGGTCCTGCGACCAGCGGATCACATCGATCTTCTCGCCCCGCAGCTCGTTCACCACCTGCTGGATGCGGGAGCCGCGGGCCCCGATGCAGGCCCCCACCGGATCCACTTCACGCTCCACCGAATCCACGGCCACCTTGGTGCGGGGGCCCACCGAGCGGCTGGGGGGATTGGCCTCGCGGGACACGGCCACGATCCGCACGGAGCCCTCCTGGATCTCGGGCACCTCGTTCTCGAACAGGTACACCACCAGGCCGGCGTTGGCGCGGCTCACGAAAAGTTGCGGCCCGCGGCGGGGCAGTTCGGCCTCCACTTCGGGACGGCCCAGACCACTGCTCACGGCCATGATCACACTCTGGCGCTCGAAGCGAATCACCCGGGCGGTGAGCACGGGGTCTTCCAGGTCGGCGAATTCCTCCTGGATCATGCGGCGCTGCTGATCGCGCAGCTTCTGCGCCAGCACCTGCTTGGTGGTGGCGGCGGCCATGCGGCCGAAATCGTCCTTCTCCGGCGTCACGTCGAGCACCACGGTGTCGCCGATCTGGGCGTCCTCCGCCACCTGGCGCACCTCGTCGATGGCGATCTGGTGGTCTTCGCTTTCCACCTCCTCCACGATGATCTTGGAGGCGAGCACCCGGTAGCCCTCCTCCTCCACATCCAGGGCCACGTCGAAGTTGGAGAAGTAGTCCTCCTCGAAGGGGTCTTCGCTGATGCCCAGGTAGAGGGTGCGGCGGTAGCGCTCGTAGCCCTTGAGCAGGGCCTCCCGCAGGGCCGACTCCACCACCTGGGTGGGCAGCTTCTTCTCTTCGCTGATGTCCTCGATCAGGTTCGCCAGACCGGGGAGAAGAACCAGTGCCATGGATGTTGTGGTTGGGTGCGAGCGGTGGATGGGGCTGGAATCAGCCCTCGGTGGGGGTGGTGAGGCGGACGGAGATCACGTCGCTGCGGGGGAAGCGAACGGTGCGGCCGCGCACGTTGAGGTGCACGGTGGTCTCGTCGCGCTCCAGCAGAAGGCCCTCGCGGTCGGCCTCCTGGCCTGTCTTGGCGTCGCGATGGCGAACGGTCACCGGAAAGCCGCGGAAGCTGCGGAAGTCGCGGTCGTCTTTCAGCTCCTCGCTGATGCCGGGGCTGCTGATCTCCAGAACATAGGCCTCCTCCAGCAGGTTGCCGGCTTCCAGGGCCTCCCCGAGCACGCCGCTGAAGGCGGCGCAGTTGTCGAGGCTCACGTCGCCGCCATCGGCCAAACGCAGCTGCACCTGCAGCGTCATCGGGATCCGGTGGGTGAGCAGTTGCACGCCGCAGACCTGAAACCCGGAGGCCTCCGCCACCCGGCTTGCCAGGGTCTGGATGTCGGGGAGCAGAGGATGGGGCAAGGGGCGATCGCCGGTCAGGGGACGGGCGGCCCGTCCGGCACCTGCAGTGATCTGCTCTCCCGCCGCCGTGCAGATCACTCCGCACACCGTTCAGGATGATGCCCGCCGGGCACTCTCAGACCCTAGGCGATCAGGGGTCAGCAGCCCCAGCCCCGCCCTTCAGAGGGAGCCCAGATCGATGCCGGGGGCATCCATGTAGTTGTCGCCGGGCTGGAGCTCACCCCGCAGGCTGGGGTCCTGATTCAGGCACTGCCCTTTTTGTTCGTCGGTGCGCAGGTACTGGCACACCCGGGCCCAGAGCTTGGAGCGGCTGGAGGGGCCGCCATGGCTGAAGTGCACCAGATCACCGCCGCCGGCCATGCCCTGGATCTCCACCTGGCAGAGGGCGCAGCGTTGACGGGTGCCCGGGGGAATCGCAGCCATGCCAGCAACGCGTTGAAGCGGCAAGTTAAGGCCTCTGGTCCCATCGGGTCGGTGCCGTGCGCGTCCTGCAGCTGAGCGATCCCCACCTGCTGGCCGATCCCCAGGGCCTCTACCGCGGGCGGCAGCCCCTGGCCTGCCTGCGCCACGGCCTCGATCAGGCCCTGGCCCAGCTCCAGCCCCGGGGCATCGACCTGCTGCTGCTCACGGGTGACCTCTGCCAGGACGAGAGTTGGGGCGGCTACGCCCGGCTGCGGGATCTGTTGGCGGAGCGCTGCCCGGCTCCGGTGGCCCTGCTGGCCGGCAACCACGACCGGCCCCAGCTGCTGCAGGCCGCCCTGGGGCGCCAGGCCTGGATCGCACCGGCCGCCGTGGCCATGGGCCCCTGGACCCTGTTGCTCCTCAACAGCCACCGGCCGGGCAGCGTGGCGGGCTGGATCGAGCCCGGGCAGCTGGCCTGGCTGGCTGGGCAGTTGGGCGGCGGTGGCGGCCCTGTGCTGGTGGCCCTGCACCATCCCCCCGTGGCCATCGGCGCC
>RGNC01000197.1 GCA_010029175.1 Synechococcaceae bacterium WB8_1B_136
CTGGCTGGCACCGCCATCGTGTCTCCCCTGGTGAAGATCGCCGGTGGCGTGTGGAGCGTGGGCTGAGGCCCTGTCCCAACGCCTCCATCCCCCTGCCCCGCCTCGGCGGGGCTTTTTTTGTGCCGCTCGTGGGCGGCCGCGGCGGCTGTGGCCGCAGTAGCGTCTCAAGTAAGTGCTTGCTCACATGGATCGGGTTTCTCTGGCGGGCCTGGTGGCGTTGCTGGCTCTCGCGGGCCCCGGGACCGCCCGGGCGGGCCAGCCCCTCACCCGGGCTGGTTCCTGTGCGGACAGCGTGGTTCAGTCCAGGCTCTTCACTCCGGCTGCCGCTGCCCCTGGCGCCAAGGCCGTGGAGGAGGTGGTGCTCACCCTGGCCAATGGGATGCGGCTGGAGGGGCCTGAGTTGCAGGCCGACACCACCTTTTTCTGGAACTTCACGCCTGGCCACAAGGTGCAGGTGTGCCTGGATGCCCAGCAGCCGCAGCGCCAGCGGCAGTTGCGTGTCACGGATCTGGTCACCGGTGCCAGCCTCACCACCCGGGAGAGTAAAAGCCTCTAGGTCAGGCCGCGCCTGCCCTGTAGAAGCGGTGTTTCACAACTTCGGCCGTCACCACGTAGCCCAGCAGGATCAACGCCAGCAGCAGCAGGTCGAGCGGCGGTAGCGGCACAAAGCCAAACAGCGCCCCCAGGGGGCTGCTGGGCAGCAGCAGGGTGGCGATCACCACCAGCAGCGTGGAGAGCATCAGGCTGCGGGAGGGACGACTGGCCAGCAGCGGCCCGCGGGTGCGCACCACCAGCACGATTGAGGCGGCAGACACCACCGACTCCACGAACCAACCGGTGCGGAAGTGGGCTGCGTCGCTGTGGAGCATCAGCAGCAGCACGGCGAAGGTGAGGTAGTCGAACACGGAGCTCACCAGGCCGAAGCTCAGCATGAAGCGCCGGATGAAGGCGATGTCCCAGCGTCGGGGTTGCTGAATCCAGTCGGCATCCACCCGATCGGTGGCGATGGTCATCTCCGGCAGATCCGTGAGCAGGTTGGTGAGCAGGATCTGCTTGGGCAGCAGGGGCAGAAACGGCAGCAGCAACGAGGCCCCGGCCATGGAGAACATGTTGCCGAAGTTGGCGCTGGTCGCCATGAACACGTATTTGAGGGTGTTGGCGAAGGTGCGGCGGCCTTCGCGGATCCCGGCGCTGAGCACGTTCAGATCGTGCTCCAGCAGCACGATGTCGGCGGCCTCCTTGGCCACGTCCACGGCGCCCTGCACCGACAGCCCCACATCGGCGGCATGCAGGGCCGGGGCGTCGTTGATGCCATCGCCCATGTAGCCCACCACGTGGCCGGCCCTGCGTAGGGCCAGGATCAGCCGTTGCTTCTGGTTCGGTTCCACCTCGGCGAAGATGTCGCAGTGCTGGGCGCGTTGCGGCAAGGCCTCATCGCTGAGGGCCAGCAGATCGGCGCCCGTGAGCACGGTGCTGGCGCCCAGGCCGGCCTGCTCGCCCAGGTGTTGGGCAGCCAGCGCGTTGTCGCCGGTGATGATCTTGAGGCGCACCCCCAGCTGCCGCAGGTCGGCCAGGGTGGTGGCAATGCCGGGCTTGAGCGGGTCGCTGAGGGCCAACAGGCCCAGGAAGGTCATCGCCTGCTCCGACTGGGGCTGGATCAGGCCGGGGGGATGGCTGCGGCGGGCCACCCCCAGCAGCCGGTGGCCCTGGGCACTCAGCTGGCGGGCCTGGGCTGCGATGGTCTCCTCCAGGTCGGCCAGAGGGCGCACCGAGCCATCGCCAGTTTCCGCCAGGGTGCAGACCGCCAGGATCTGGGGCAGGGCCCCCTTGCTGATCAGCTCAGGGCTGGAGCCGATCGCCGCCGGCGGCTGCAGCAGCAGGCTCTGGCACTTGCGATGGAAGTCGAAGGGCTTCTCATCCAGCTTTTGCCAGCCGGCTGCGGGGGGCTCCAGCTCGCGCAGCGCCGCATCGATCGGGTTGGCAAAACCGGTTTCAAACGCGGCATTCAGGCAGGCATAGGTCTGCACCCTGGTGCTGGGGGCCCCATCGGCGGCCAGGGCTGCCTGCAGGCGGGCTTGCCCCTCGGTGAGGGTGCCGGTTTTATCCGTGCAGAGCACATCCATGCTGCCGAAGTTCTCAATCGCCGCCAGCCGTTTCACAATCACCCGGGAGCGGGCCATCATCCGCGCCCCGCGGGCCAGGTTCACGCTGATGATGGCGGGCAACAGTTGCGGCGTTAAGCCAACGCCCAGGGCCAGGGCGAACAAAAAGGAATCGGCAACCGGGCGCCTGAGATACACATTGAAGGCAAAGATCGCCACGATCAGCAGCAGCGTGACCTCCAGCAGCAGATTGCCGAAGCGGCGCACACCGCGCTCAAATTCGGTTTCACCCCGCTGGCTCCGCAGGCTGTGGGCGATCGCCGCGTAATGGGTGCTGCGGCCGGTGTTCACCACAACGGCGCGGGCGGTGCCGCTCACCACATGGGTGCCGAGGTGGAGGGCGTTGGAGCGCCGTGCCAGGGGGGTGTCGGCGGGTACCGGGGCCACGCCCTTGCCCGCCGGTTCACTCTCACCGGTGAGCGTTGCCTCATCCACGCTCAGATCCCGTTCCTCCAACACCCGGCAGTCGGCGGGGATGCCATCTCCGGCGGCGAGCAACACCACATCCCCCACCACCAGATCCAGCATCGGCAGGGATCGGGGCTGGCCATCCCGCAGCACGGTGGTGCGCAGTTCCACCACGGCCAGCAGGTCGGCCACGGCACGGGAGGCCGCGAACTCCTGCCAGAACCCCAGCAGCCCGCTCACCAGCACGATCAGCAGGATGATGGCCCCGTCGGTGGGGGAGTCGAGCGCGAAGGACAGCAGGGCCGCCCCCACCAGGATCAGGATGATCGGGCTGAGAAACTGCCGCAGCAGCAGGCGCAGCCCATCGCCTTGGCCCGCACCGGGTTCCGCCAGGCTGTTGGGGCCATCCTCCGCCAGGCGCCGGGCCGCCAGCTGCTCGCTCAGGCCCGTGGCTGAACTCCCCAGGCGCTGGAGCAGAGCCGGCGTTGCTTCACTCCACCAGGGCGGGTTGCTCACGATGCGCCCCTGCTCACGGCACGGTTGGCTGAACCCTAGGTCTGGTCTCGGTAGGAATTTTCATTAGTTTCAGTGGTTGCTGCGGTGGCTTGTTCAGTGGCGGGTTCAGTGGCTGGATTCCATCAGCAGCTGATCCTCCACGTCCGCCGTGAGGCCGGTGTCGGCGTAGTCGGCCGAGGGCGGCAGATGCAGCTCCCGCAGCCACTCAATCAGCAGGCGCCGGTCGCGCATGGCCGTGGACAGGTTCTCCAGATCCACATGCACCACCGCCTCAA
>RGNC01000198.1 GCA_010029175.1 Synechococcaceae bacterium WB8_1B_136
GCTCGATGGCATGGAGGTGACCCAGTTCACCTACTTCCAGCAGTGCGGCGGCATCGACTGCCGGCCCGTGTCGATCGAGATCACCTACGGCCTCGAGCGGCTGGCCATGTATCTGCAGGATGTGGAGAGCATCTGGGATCTCAGCTGGGATGGCAACCGCTCCTACGGCGACATCTGGCTGCCGTTTGAAAAGGGCCAGTGCACCTACAACTTCGAGGCCTCCAATCCGGAGCGTCTGAAGCAGCTGTTCGCCATCTACGAAGCAGAGGCCGCCGATCTGGTGGCCCTGCAGCTGCCCGCGCCGGCCCTGGATTTCGTGCTCAAGTGCAGCCACACCTTCAACCTGCTGGAGGCCCGCGGCGTGATCTCCGTGACCGAGCGCACCGCCACCATCGGCCGCATCCGCAATCTGGCCCGCCAGGTGGCCGAAGCCTGGCTGGCGGAGCGTGAGGCCCTGGGCTTCCCGCTGCTCAAGGCCTAACGGCTGGGGGGTGGCACCGGCACCGCCGGGCCGTCGAGGGTGTTGCTGCACAGATCCAGCACGATCCGCTGCCCCACAGACCCCGGCAGCGGCGCGTCCCAGGGTTGCCACTGGCCATCGATGCGCCAGGTCTGGCGCAGGCTCTCGCACTGCACTGCCACCGCCGATGCGGCGGAGCCCCGCAGCCCCAGATCGGCGGCGGAGGGTTTCACCAGCGTGATGCGCACGCCGCCAGGGTGCAGCTTCCAGCCGGCCCAGTCCACCGCGGTGGCGTTGAACCACTTCCAGCGGGCCAGGCCCGATTGCTCCCGCAGTTCCAGCTCCGCCCGGTCGCGGCGCTCACCGGGGCTGAGCAGCAGCGCTGCCGCCGCATCGCTACCACTGCCGGTGGGGGGTGCCGGGGCGATCGGGCCAGCCGGTTTGGAGCTGGCGGCGCTCGTCGCCGGGCCCGGCAGCTGCAGCACCTGGCCGATCTGCAGCAGGGTGGGATCGCTGATGCCGTTGAGGCGGATCAGGGCCTCCAGGCTCACGTTGTGGCGAATCGCCAGTTGGTCGAGCGTGTCGCCCTCGGCCACGCGGATCGTGCGCCCCTGGGCCAGCACGGCGGCCGGAGCCAGGGCCAGCGCCACGAGCAGCAGAAACCTCAAGGCTGCGGCGGGGGAGGGCATCCGGCGCGGGGCGGAAGGGAGCGCGGCTGAACCCTAGGGGAACCCTCAGGGGGTCGCTGCTCGGTTCATGCCTGCGGTTTGGGTGACCCTGATGGTGCTGGCCCTGGCCCTGGGGGTGCTGCCCCTGGTCTGGCCGATCCAGCTCATGGGCCTGATGGCGCTTCTGGCGGCGGCGCTGCTGCTGGCTCGCCGCCTGGCACTGCCTCGCCGTTGGCTGCTGGGCCTGCTGCTGGTTCTGCCCCTGCTCTGGGGCTGGGGGCTCCAGGGCCAGCCCCATCCGGGCCCCAACGATCCGGTGGGGCTGATCCCGCCCCTGCAGCGTGCCGCGGCCGTGGAGGTGCGGGGTCGCCTGCTCAGCGATCCTGCCGCCGATGCGGAGGGTCCTGGCTGTCGGGTGCTGTTGCAGGCCAATGGCGGCCGCACGGAGCTGCGCTTCGCCACCTGCCCTGTGCTGCGCCAGGGCTGGCGGCTGCAGGTGCGCGGACAGCTCAGCCGGCCCCGGCCGGCGGCCCATCCGCTGCTGTCCGGAGCCGCGGAGCGCCTGGCCCGCCTGGGCGCCTGGAGCCAGTTGCGGGTGCAGAGCTGGCAGCTGCTGGAGCGTCCCGCCACCCCCATCGCCGACCTGCGCCGCCGCATGGCCGCCGCCCTGCTGGCCAGTGGCGGCCCCGAGGCCGGTGGCGTGCTGGCGGCCCTAGTGCTGGGCAGTGCGGTGGTGCCGGTGCCCCTGGCGGTGCGGGATGCCTTCCGGGTGGCGGGCCTCTCCCACGCCCTGGCCGCCAGTGGTTTTCACCTCACGGTGCTGCTCGGTGCCGTGATGGCCTTCGGTCGCCAGGGGCCGCGGCCCCTGCGCTGGAGTTTGGCTCTTGGCGCGATGCTGTTGTTTCTGCTGCTGGCCGGCCCCCAGCCCTCGGTGGTGCGGGCCGTGGCCATGGGGGCGATGGCCTTCCTGGTGCAGGAGAGCGGCCGCCGGGTGCGGCCCCTGGGGGTGCTGCTGCTCTGCATGCTGCTGATGCTGCTGGCGGCCCCGGCCTGGCTGCTGGATGTGGGCTTTCAGCTCAGCGTGGCGGCCACGGCTGGCCTGATGCTCACCTCACGGCCGCTGGAGTGTGGCCTGGCCCGCGCCATGCCCGCCTGGGCGGCCAGTGGGATCGCCGTGCCCCTGGCGGCTTCGCTCTGGACCCTGCCGCTGCAGCTGCTGCACTTCGGCGCTCTGCCGCTCTACGCGGTTCCCGCCAACCTGGTGGTGGCGCCGCTGCTTTCGCCCCTCACCTTGGGGGCGATGGCCATGGCGGTGGCGGCGGTGGTGCTGCCGCCGCTGCTGGGGCTGCTGGGCCTGCTGCTGGTGCCGTTGACACGGCTGTTTCTGGCCCTGGCCGCCTGGTTCGCCAGCCTGCCCATGGCCCAGTGGCAGCTGGGCAAGGTGCTGCCGCTGCTGGTGCTGCTGTTTGCCCTGGGGCTGGTGCCCTGGCTGCTGCCGCAGCTGCCGCGCCTGCAGCGCTGGCGGCCCTGGGGACTGGCGGCCATGGTCCTGGTGATGGCGCTGCATCTGGGGCTGCTGCGCGGTGATCAGCTGTTGCTGGTGCACGAGGGCGAGCGCGACTGGCTGGTGGCCCGCCATGGCGGCCGGGCGGCCCTGGTGAGCCGCGGCGCCGATGGCCTCAGCTGCACCCGAGCCCGCCAGCTGGGCCTGGGGCTCGGTGTTCAGCGCTTCGATTGGGCGCTGCTGCTGGATCCGGTGGCAGCGGATCAGCCCCAGTGCTGGAGGTCGCTCACGGCCACCCTGCTCAGCAGCGGCGATGGCGGCTCCCCCCTGCAGCTGGGCCAGCGCCTGGCCAGCCCGGGGCTGGAGCTCAGTCTCCTGGCCAGCGACAGCCAGGCCCTGGTGTTGCGGGCTGGCCATCTGCAGTGGGGCTTGCTGCCGGATCGCCAGGCCTGGTGGAGCTGGCAGCGCCAGCCCGTTCCGCACCTCGATGGCCTCTGGCTCGGCTTCGCCCCCTCCAGCCGCGAACGCCGGCAGCTGCCCGCCTGGCCCTCCTCGCGCCTGTGGCTCACCGCATCCGGTTCCCGCAGCGGTTGGCGCCAGGCCTGAGGTGCACCCGCTCCTGCGTACAGTGCTGCGGTCGCCTGGAGAGGTGGCTGAGTGGT
>RGNC01000199.1 GCA_010029175.1 Synechococcaceae bacterium WB8_1B_136
CGGTGGAGGCGCGGCTTGCGTTGCGGCGCCACTGCGCGATCCGCTGGCAGCAGCTCAGTTCGGCCAGCCCTGGGTCCGTGCTGCCGGATCCAGCGGCAGGTTGCGATAGTGCACCGGCTGGCTCTGCTGCAGAGCGGCCGCCAGCAGGCTGAGGGCCTCGCTCTGGGTGAGGTTGGTGTCCACCTGGTTCTGCAGGCGGCCCAGCAGATCCGGCAGTTGCTGCAGCTGCTGCCGCTGACCCATCTGGCGCAGCACGCTCTCGGCCGCCATCAACTGCCGGTCTCGCCGACCCTCCTCGCCGCGCTCCTTGTCGCGGAAGCGCAGCAGGTGCTCCACCTGGCGCCCCCCCAGCTGCTGCAGGCCCCCCTCCAGCTGGATCTTCAGTTTCTGGGCCTTGTCGGTGTAGCTCATGCTGCGGTCGGGGGCGATCTCCACCCGGCCCAGGCCGTCCACCAGCTCCCGCAGGGCGCTGCGGGGCAGCACGAGGTAGCGGTCGGGCTCTCCCTTGGCCAGGTTCACCAGCTCAGCGGTGGCGCCGGCCACCAGGGCCGGGCCGCCACGGCGGTAGAGGCTGCCCAGGGCCACGGGCTTTTTGTCGCCCGGCAGCTTCACCGTTGCCTCAATCGGCAGGGTGAGCACCTGCAGGGGGCCCTGGGGATCAACCCGCACCAGCAGCAGCGCATCGCTGTTGGCGGGCCCTGGCGGGGCGGCATCGTTGCGGGTGGCGCCGCGGCGGTCGGCATCCGAGCCGATCAGCAGCAGGGTGATGGCCCGGCTGGGGCGCTCCCCCAGGCTGGCGGCACTGGCGAGGGATTCCTCCTGCGGAACGCTCGAATCGCCTTCGGGCCAGAGGGCTCCCACCAGCCCGACGCCCGCGGCAACCCCGAGGCCGGCCGCCACCACTCGCCCCGCGATCCGCCGCCTCGACTGGCGCCGTTGGTCGTGGGGGGCCTCCCGTCTGGGCGCCATGGCGTGCTGGCCGGATGAACAGTCGCCGTACTCTGGCGCAATCGCCGGCGCCGTCTCCTGCCGCTGGGATGGCCGTCTGGCTGGGTTGGCCACTGGGCTGTGGCGGCCGATAGCGTGATGGGCCCGGATGGGCCGCCGGCCGCACCTCTGTTGACTTCCGCTCCCTCGTTCCCGCCGGCCCCCCACGAGAAGGCCAAGCCCCTGGCCAAGGGCAGCGTGTATCCGGCCAAGGAGCTCTGCAGCCAGTGCGGCCTGTGCGACAGCCGCTGGGTGGCCTACGTGAAGGACAGCTGCGCCTTCCTCCACCAGCGCTTCGAGGCGATGGAGGAGGCCGCCCACGGCCGCAGCCGCGATCTCGACAACGAGGACGAGCTCTATTTCGGGGTGCAGCAGCGCATGCTCACGGCCCGGCTGCAGCAGCCCATCGGGGGCGCCCAGTGGACCGGCATCGTGAGCCGCATCGGCGTGCGCGCCCTGGAAACCGGCCTGGTGGATGCGGTGCTGTGCGTGGGCCAGAGCGAGGACGACCGCTTCACGCCGGTGCCGCGCCTGGCCCGCACCCCCGAGGAGGTGCTCAGCGCCCGGGTGAACAAACCCACCCTCTCGCCCAACCTGGAGGTGCTGGAGCAGCTCCCCGGCAGTGGCATCCGCCGGCTGTTGGCGATCGGCGTGGGCTGCCAGATCCAGGCCCTGCGGGCCGTGCAGCCCACCCTGCCCCTCGAGGCGCTCTACGTGCTGGGGCTGCCCTGCGTCGACAACGTGAGCCGCCAGGGGCTGCAGACCTTCCTGGAGAGCACCGTGAGCTCACCGGACACGGTGGTGCACTACGAGTTCATGCAGGACTTCCGCATCCACTTCCGCCACAGCGACGGCCGCGAGGAAACGGTGCCCTTCTTCGGCCTCGACACCCCGAAGCTCAAGGATGTGTTCGCCCCGAGCTGTCTGAGCTGCTTCGACTACACCAACGCCGGCGCTGATCTGGTGGTGGGCTACATGGGGGCGACGTTCGGCCGCCAATGGCTCACCGTGCGCAACCCCAGGGGGCAGCAGCTGCTGGATCTGGTGGAGAGCGAGCTCGATGTGGCGCCGGTCACCAGCCAGGGCAACCGCCAGGCGGCGGTGCAGCAGGGCATCGAGGCCTACGACAAGGCCGTGAAGCTGCCGCTGTGGCTGGCCAACCTGATCGGCTTCGTGGTGGAGCGCTTCGGGCCGAAGGGTCTGGAATACGGCCGCTTCTCGATCGATTCCCACTTCACCCGCAATGCGCTCTGGCTGCGGCGCCACCACCCGGAGAAGGTGGAGGCCCACATCCCCGCCTTCGCCAAGGCGATCATCAGCCGTTACCGGCTGCCGGCCCGATGAGGCGCGCCGGGATCCTGCTGCACCCCACCGCCCTGCCGGGTCCCGGCGGTTGCGGGGGCTTCGGCCAGGCCGCCCACGACTGGCTGGCGCTGCTGGGCCGCCACGGCATCGGCGTCTGGCAGCTGCTGCCCCTGGCCCCCACCGATGGCACCGGCTCGCCCTACAGCTCCCCCAGCGGCTCGGCCCTCAACCCCTGGCTGCTTGATGCTGAGCGGTTGGTGCAGGAGGGGTTCCTGGAGCGAAGCGATCTGGAGGCCCTCCCCGGCGCCGCCGACCGCTCCGGCCCCCTGGATCTGGCCGTGCTGCCGGCCCGCAGCCGTGCCCTGGGCGAAGCCCTGGCCCGCCGCTGGTCGGCGCAGTCTGAGCAACATCGGCGTGCCTTCAGCCGCTGGCGCCGCCGCCAGCGCGGTTGGCTGCGCGACCATGCCCTGTTCATGGTGATCCGCCGCCACCAGGATGGTGAGCCGTGGTGGCAATGGCCGGCGCCGTTGGCCCGCCGCCGCCGCGCGGCCCTGGGCCGCATCGCCCGGGAGCGGGCCGGCTGGCTGCTGCAGGAGGAGTTGCTGCAGTGGCAGCTGCAACGCCAGTGGCAGCAGCTGCGCCAGCAGGCCGAGCAGGTGGGAGTGCAACTGCTCGGCGATCTGCCCTTCTACGTCGCCCACGACAGCGCCGATGTCTGGGCGCACCGGGCCCTGTTTTCCCTGCGCGCCGATGGCAGCCTCACGGCCCAGAGCGGCGTGCCGCCCGACTACTTCTCCGCCACCGGCCAGCTCTGGGGCACACCGGTGTACCGCTGGCCCCTGCACCTGCTCAATGGCTTCCGCTGGTGGCTGGGGCGCCTGGGACGTCAGTTTGAGCTGCTGGATCTGCTGCGGCTCGACCACTTCCGCGCCCTGCAGGCGTTCTGG
>RGNC01000200.1 GCA_010029175.1 Synechococcaceae bacterium WB8_1B_136
ACATCCCAGTCGTGGCCGGCGGGGGCGGGGAGGGGCATCATGGGCGCTGCTGCAGCCTCCTGACCCTAGGTGTTGTGACTCACCAGGTTTTCAGCCGAGCAGCTCAAAGAGCCGCTGCTGTTGACGGAGCGAAGCGGAGTCGACCGGAGGTCGTTGTGAGCGCCAGCCCAGGGCCGAGTGCTTTCTGAGGAGGTTATGGATCGCCAGGCCGCTCCCACGCGTAGCGCTGCACTGGCGGTTTCGGTTCCAGGTTTCGCAGCCGTCCCAGTCCGAGCCTGTTGAGAGCACGGGCCACGGTCGAGAGAGGAGCCGCCGGCAGTCGGGTGATGTGCCGGAGATGCAGGCGCTGGTGGCGGAGATCCACGGCCTGTTGCAGTTGCTGCGGATCGACGCAGCGCGCGCCGCCAGAGAGGCCACGCCGCCTGATCGATACCGGGCCAGCGACATGACGACGCGCCGGTCATACACTCTGTATGACGTTATGGCATCTGGCCTGTCTGTCATGGCTGCCCTCAGCCTCAGGCTCTCCGATGAGCTGGAGCGCAAGCTCAGCCAGGAAGCCAATCTCAGTGGTCAGCCGCGCTCCCAGCTGATTCGGGAAGCCCTGGAGACCCTGCTCGCCCAGCGCGAGCGCCAGCGTGCCGAAGTGGCTCTGATCACGGCTGCCAGGGTTCTGGCGGATGACCCCGCTGCCCGCCAGGAAGCTCTCGCGGTGTCAGCCGATTTCCTGGCCGCAGAGAATGAGGCGCTGGCGAGGGTCGAAGCGGCTGAGGTCCACACCGCTGGCGAAGCCCAGGAAGCGGCCTGGTGGCGATGATCCGCCGCGGTGAGGTGTGGGTGGCGCGCCTCAATTCCAACCAGGGTGCAGAGGTGGGCAAGGTCCGACCTGTGGTGGTGATTCAGGCCAATCCGCTCACTGAGGCCGGCCTGGCCACCCTGCTGGTGGTGCCGCTCACCAGCCAGCGGCGCCTGGGTGCCGAGCCCTTGCGGGTGCTCATCACCGCCCGCGACCGTCTTCTACGCGACTGCTACGCCATGGTTGAGCAACCGCGAGCCCTCGATCGCGCCCGGCTTGGCGAAGGCCCGCTCACGACTCTCACCAGCGATGAACTGCTCAGGCTGGAACGGGCGTTGCTGGCCGTGATGGGGTTGGCGTGAACGGCGCCAGATCGGCCAGGGCTCGATCCCGATAGGCGCCGTAGCGCTCCCGCTTGGCCTTGATGCGGGTGGGCAGCTCCGGCAGCAGGCCGAAGTTGGGGGGCATGGGCTGGAACCGGTCGCTGGGGGCTTCAGCGATGAAGTGGGTGAGGGCGCCGATCATCGTGGTGGGGGGCAGGCTGATGGGCGCCAGGCCGCGGGCCAGCCGCGCCGCATTGGTGCCGGCCAGCCAGCCGCCGGCCACCGCCGCCGCATAGCCCTCGGTGCCGGTGATCTGGCCCGCCGCCAGCAGGTTGGGCCGCTGGCGGAACTGCAGGGTGGGATCGAGCAGCTGGGGGGATTCGAGGAAGGTGTTGCGGTGCATCACCCCGAAGCGCACGAATTCGGCATTCTCCAGCCCAGGGATCAACCGCAGCACCCGCTTCTGCTCACCCCACTTGAGGTTGGTCTGGAAGCCCACCAGGTTCCAGAGGCGGCCGGCCCGGTCCTCCTGGCGCAGCTGCACCACCGCATAGGCCCGTTTGGCGCGGCGCACGTCACGATCATTCAGATCGCCCCAGCGGGGATCCCAGAGGCCGATCGGCTTGAGAGGGCCATAGCGCATAGTGTCCTCACCGCGGCGGGCCAGCTCCTCGATCGGTAGGCAGCCCTCGAAGAAATGGGCCGATTCGGCCTCAAAGTCCTTGAGGTGCGCCTGTTCGGCCTCCAGCAGCGCCTGGCGGAAAACCAGGAACTGCTCGCGGTCCATCGGGCAGTTGATGTAGTCGGCGTCGCCCTTGTCGTAACGGGACGCCCGGAAGGCCATGGAAAGATCGATGCTCTCCCCCTCCACGATCGGGCTGGCGGCATCGAAGAAGTGGCAGTCGTCGCGGCCGGTGAAGGCCCGCAGCTGCTCCGCCAGCGGTTCGCTGGTGAGGGGGCCGGTGGCCAGCACCGCGATCTCGCCGGGGCCCGGCAGTTCGGTGTGCTCGCGGCGCTCCACGGTCACCAGGGGGTGCCGCTCGAGGGCCTCCGTGAGGGCGGCGCTGTAGCGGCCCCGATCCACCGCCAGGGCCCCTCCGGCCGGCACGGCGTGCTGATCGGCGGTGCCGATCACCAGGGAGCCGAGGCGGCGCAGTTCCTCCTGCAGCAGGCCGGCGGCCCGATCGCTGCTGAGGGCACCGAAGCTGTTGCTGCACACCAGTTCGGCGAATTCAGCGCTGTGGTGGGCCGGGGAGCGGCGCACGGGCCGCATCTCCACCAGCCGCACCGGCAGACCGGCCTGGGCGATCTGCCAGGCGGCCTCCGTGCCCGCCAGGCCGGCACCGATCACCAGCAACGGGGCTGGTCCGTGGGGGGTGCTGCTGGGTTCTGACACGCGAAACCGGCTCTGCCTGAACGGATCAGGCTAGAAGCCGGTGCAGGGACCACCGCTCAGGCGCTGGCGCGGGCGTTCAGCCGTTCTGGCCCACGGCGGCGCGGCCGATGTTGAACACGGCCCAACCGGCGGCCAGGAGGATCGGGGTCACAACAAGCAGGAGCCGTGCATCCATGGCCGGGTGAGGGAAAACGTCGTGGGCGGATCTTACGGAGGAACGGCCGATGGGCGCCGCGGGCCCAGGGCAGTTGATCCAATTTGCAGCAATTGCCCCCGGCTGGTGCCGGCCTGTGGCTCAGGGGGCGGCTGGGAAGCCCGGGTCGCTGGAGCGGCCGGCGTGGGCCATGGCCAGCTGGCGATAGCGGCGGGCGTGCTCGCGCTGCTCGGCGGCCGCTGCCTCGCTCAGCTCGCGTTTCTGCTGGGCCGGTGCCCCCATCACCAGGGCGCGGGGCGGCACATCGCGGGTCACCACAGAGCCGGCGGCCACCAGGGCGCCGGCCCCCACGGTCACGCCGTTGAGCACCACAGCGCCGATGCCGATCAGGCAGCCATCCTCCAGGGTGGCGCCATGCACCACGGCCCGGTGGCCGATGGTCACGTCCGCGCCAATGGTCACGGGTTGCCCGGGATCGCCATGCAGCACCGCTCCGTCCTGCACGTTGCTGCCCGCGCCGATCACG
>RGNC01000003.1 GCA_010029175.1 Synechococcaceae bacterium WB8_1B_136
TCGACGACTGGAAGGTGGATCTGGCCTACAGCTGCAGCCAGAAGGGCCTCAGCTGCCCGCCGGGCCTCGGCCCCTTCTCGATGGGTCCGCGGGCGGAGCAGAAACTGGCCAACCGCCAGGGCAAGGTGCCCAACTGGTATCTCGATGTGAGCCTGCTCAACCAGTACTGGGGCAGCGACCGCGTGTACCACCACACGGCTCCGGTGAACATGAACTTCGGCATGCGCGAGGCCCTGCGCCTGATCGCCGAAGAGGGCCTGGAAACCGTGTGGACCCGCCACCGCGCCAATGCCGAGCGTCTCTGGGCCGGCCTGGAGCGGCTCGGCCTCGAGCTGCATGTGCCCGATGCCCTGCGCTTGCCCACCCTCACCACCGTGCGCATCCCCGAGGGGGTGGATGGCAAGGCCTTCAGCCTGCACCTGCTGAACAAGCACGGCATCGAAGTGGGCGGCGGCCTCGGCGCCCTCGCCGGCAAGGTGTGGCGCATCGGCCTGATGGGCTACAACAGCCGCGCCGAGAACGTGGATCTGCTGCTCAACCTGCTGGAGCAGGAGCTGCCGGCGTTCCGCACCGCCGCTCCCGTTGCTGCCTGCGCCGCCGCCTGAACCAGGCCTCCAGCAGTTCAGCGCACGCCTCAGCCTGGATGCCCGCCACCACCTCCATGCGGTGGTGGGCGCTGGGGCTGGTGCTGAGATCCAGCACCCCCCCCAGGCCACCGCGCTTGGGATCTGCCGCCCCGAACACCACCCGGCCCATCCGTGCCTGCACCAGGGATCCGGCGCACATCGGGCAGGGTTCGAGCGTCACCAGCAGGGTGCAGTCGTTGAAGCGCCAGTCGCCCCGCAGCCGCGCCGCCTGTTGCAGCGCCGCCAGTTCGGCATGGCCAAGGGGGTTCTGATCCAGTTCCCGCCGGTTGCTGCCCCAGCCGATGGCGCGCCCTGCCCCATCCAGCACCACCGCCGCCACCGGGATCTCGCCGCTCTCCCCCACCGCCGCTGCGTGCCGCCGCAGCCGCGCCATCCAGGCCTCGAACAGCCCGGCTGAGGATGGGAGCTGGGGCAGTGGTGGGTCCATCTCTGCATGCAGATTCCCACGCCAGGCCCCTCGCCCCATGGCGCGGGAGAATGGAAGGCCTCGTAGCCCTGCCGTTGGCTCCAGCCCCCCAGCCCGAGCCCCTGGCTGCCCTGGCGGCATTCCCCGATCCAGCCAGCGTGGATCCGGCCCTGGCGCTGTTTCTGCGGCGAGCCAGCGAGCAGCTCTGCCACTGGTGGGCCACGGCGGCCGATCGCTCGCCCCTGCCATCCCTCAGCGTGCTGCCGGAGGTGGCACCCCAGGCCGGGGGGCTGGCCCTCGATGCCCTGCTGGCGGATCTGCAGCTGGTGATGGAAGGGGCCTACAACCCCTGCCATCCCGGTGCCCTGGCCCATCTCGATCCGCCACCGCTCACCGCCTCCGTGGCGGCGGATTTGATCTGCGCCGGCCTCAACAACAACTTGTTGGCCGAGGAGCTCTCCCCCAGCCTCTCGCGGCTGGAGCGCAGCCTGTGCGGCTGGATGGCCCGGGCCCTGGGGCTGGGGGCGCAGGCCGGTGGCGTGGCCGCCAGCGGCGGCAGCCTCAGCAACCTGATGGCCCTGGTGGTGGCCCGCCAGCAGGCCGGCCTGCAGGGCCGCACGGATGCGGTGGTGTTCTGCAGTGCCGATGCCCATGTGTCGATCGGCAAGGCCCTGGCGGTGATGGGGCTGCCGCCCCAGGCCCTGCAGCCCCTGCCCGTGGATGGCGCCGGCCGGCTGCAGCCGCAGGCACTGGCCGACGGCCTTGCCCGCTGCGAGCGCTCCGGGGTGCCGGTGATCGCCGTGGTGGCCACCGCCGGCACCACCGTTCGCGGCGCCGTGGATCCGATCGCCGCCATCGCCCCCCTCTGCAGCCGCCACGGGGTGTGGCTGCATGTGGACGGGGCCATTGGCGCGGTGTTCGCCCTCAGCCCGGCTCATGCCGCCCGGGTGCCGGATCTGGGCCTGGCCGATTCCCTCACGGTGAATCCCCAGAAGCTGCTGGGCATCACCAAGACCTCCTCGCTGCTGCTGCTGCGCCAGCCCCAGCACCTGGCCAGCAGCTTTGCCACAGGGCTGCCCTACATGGAGCCCAGCTGGGCCGAGGCCCATGGCGGTGAATGCGGCCTGCAGGGCACTCGCCCTGCCGAGGTGCTCAAGCTCTGGCTGGGGTTGCGACAGCTGGGCCTGGAGGGCATCGCTGCCGTGGTGGAGGGCGCCGTGGCCCGTCGCCGCCAGCTGCAGGCGCTGCTGGAGCCCTGCGATCTTGCGCTCCGCGGTGGATCGCTGCACCTGCTGGCCTTCACCCCGGCCACGGCCACACCGCTGCAGGCCGAGCTCTGGTCGAGCCTGGCGCGACAGCGGTTGTTGGAGCGGCAGCTGAATCTCCACACCCTGGCCGCCGTGGTGGCCGATTCCCTCAACGAGCTCCCCCATGCCTGACCCCCAGCCCCAGAGCCGCGGTCGCTGGGTGGCGATCATCACCGGTGCCATCTCGATCCTGATCGCCGTGGCCTACCTGGCCCTGATCACCGTGCTCGATGCCCGCGGGCCCCTGCTGCCGCCACCACCGGAGGCCCTGGGGCTCACGGCTCCTGCGGCCGGGGCGGCAGTTGGCGCTCCTTCGGCTGCTGGCGCTGCAGCGGTTCCACCACCCGCCTGACGGCGGCATCGAGGAACTGGCGCAGGGCCGAATCGCGGCGGTTGAGGTCGTACTGGCGCTGCACCACCTCCTGCACGCCGCCATCACCCCAATCCTGATCCTGCTGGAAGTAGGTGATGAAGCTGCGGCCCGCCACCCGGGTGAGCCAGGCGGCGCCCACCGCCTGCACCGCCTTGCTCAGCAGCAGGGCCGGCAGGTTGAGGCTGAGGGCCGCGCCGATCACGCTCAATCCCCCCTTGATCACCCCCAGGCTGGCCAGGGTGCGTCCCACCGACACCGCCAGCTCCTGGGCGCTGGCCTTGCTCAGCGCCACGCCGTACACCCGGCCGATCTCCACCACCATCTGGGCGTTCACCGCCGCGGTGCCGAGCAGATCCACCACCGGCAGCGGTGTGGCGGCCAGAACGCCGGCGCTGATCCAGGCATAGCGATCCACGATCGCCTCGGCATCGCTCTGGCGCTGGTTGCTCAGCAGCTGGCGGCCTGCGTCGCTGAGCCGGCGGCTCTGCAGCAGGATGTTGTCGGCGATCAGCTCCTCGCCATCGCGGTGCAGCACCTGGGCGATGCGGCGCAGCAGGGCCTCGATCTCCGCCGGGGGCTGCACGGGCCTGCCCCCCGGCATCGGCACGCTCTGGGGCGCAGCGCTGGTGGCCACCACATCCTCGGCACTGATGCGTCCGGCGGTGCGGCGCCGCAGCAGCCCCAGCAGCCGGCGCTCCTCCGCCTCGCCGCGCAGGTCGGTCTTGTTCAGCACCAGGATCAACCGCTTGCCCAGTTGGGCCAGGGCCTCGAACACCTCCTGTTCCGCGGCCCGGAGGTCGCCATCCACCACCAGCAGAAGCAGGTCGGCGTTGGCGGCCTGCTGGCGGGCCACCTGTTCCCGGGCCCGGCCATCGCTGCCGGCCTCGAGGATGCCCGGGGTGTCCACCAGCCGCAGGCCCCGCTGCAGATCCTTGAGCCGCAACCGGTAGCTCACGCACTCGGCCGTGGAGCCCATGGCCGCCCCCACCTGGCCCACCACCTCCCGCAGCAGGGCGCGGATCAGGGAGGTCTTGCCGGCGGAGCCGGTGCCGAACACCACCACCACCAGGTCGCCGCGCTGCAGCTCGGCCGCCACCCGCTCCCGCTCCTGCTGCAGGGCCTGGCGCTGCACGTCGTCGCGGATGCGGCTGAGCAGTTTGTCGATGGAATCGAGGTTGCGCTGGGCCGCCTCCTGGCGGTTTCCCGGCGGTGGCGGCAGGGCTGGGGCCGTGCCCTCGCCGGATCGCTCTCCCTTGCGCCAGGCCACGAACCAGGGCCAGGCCAACCGGGCCAGCAGCAGGGTGCCGCCGCCGAACAGCAGCAGGGCGGCTGGTCCCACCAACCAGCTCGGCAGCAGGTAGCTCATCTGCCAGAGCAGGTTGTTCACCGCCTGCAGCACCGCCGTGAGCGCCACCAGACCCACCAGGGCCACCCCCAGCCAGATCCAGAGCCGCGGCGGCGTTTTCATAGCTTGGCGCTGGCCTGCAGGCTGCCGGTGCCGGCTGAGCGCACGATGTCGGCCCAGAGGCCGGCGGCCAGGGCGCTGCTGCTGCCGGTGGGGCGGTTGTCGTCGTTCCCCAGCCAGATGCCGATCACCCAGTGGCGCCTGGGTTCGTAGCCCACGAACAGCAGATCGCGGCCCTCGTTGGTGGTGCCGGTCTTGCCACCCTCCTGGCCCCCTAGGGAGGCGGCGCTGCCGGTACCCCCCTGCACCACCGCCCGCAGCAGGCCCTGCATCTGCCGGGCGGTGGCCACGCTCATCACCCTGCGGCCAGGGTTGATCGGTCGCTGCCCGGCCCCCTGGCGGCTGCGGCAGCGGCCGCTGTCGAGTCCGCCGCAGTTCTCCGCATCGGTGAGCTTGCGCACGGTGCTGGGGGCGTGCCACTCGCCATCGTTGGCCACGGCGGCGTAGGCGGCGGTGAGTTCGATCAGCCGCACCTCGCTCTGGCCCAGGGCCAGGCCCGGCACCGGTTCCAGCGGTGTGGTGATGCCCAGCTCCCGCGCCTGTTGCACCACCTGCTCCAGCCCCACCCGGCGGGCAATGCGCAGGGCTGCGGTGTTGCTGCTGATGGCGAAGGCCGAGCTGAGGCTGAGGCTGCCGCCACAGCCGCTGCTGAAGGCCTGGCCGCCCCAGTCGAGGGGGGCGCAGCTCACGGCATCACTCGGTTTGATCCCCTTCTTCAGCGCCGCCAGATAGGTGAACAGCTTGAAAGTGCTGCCGGGCTGGCGCAGGGCCAGGCTGGCCCGGTTGAACTGGCTGCGGTTGTAATCGCGGCCGCCGGCGATCGCCAGCACCCCGCCATTGCGGGAATCCATCACCACCACAGCGCCTTCGCTCACCGCCGGCGCGCTGCTGGCCAGCAGCTGCCGCAGCCGCCGCTCCACCACCTCCTGCACCAGCGGATCGAGGTGGGTTTCCACCAGGAAGTTGCCCTCGCTGGCCACATCGGGCCCCAGCAGGGCATCGAGATCGCGGCGCACCTGGTCGGTGTAGAAGGGCGCTGCACGCCTGCCACCCGTGCCACCGCTGCAGGCCGTGGCCGCAAGGGCAATGGGCTGGCGCCGGGCCCGCCGAGCCCGTTCCGCGCTGATGCTGCCCGTGTCGGCCATCTTCAGCAGCACGGTGTTGCGGGCCTCCAGGGCCGCCTGGGGGTTGAGGCAGGGGTCGTAGCCGTTGGGGGAGGGCAGCAGCCCCACCAGCAGGGCCGCTTCCTCCAGGTTCAGCTGGGCGGCGGGTTTGGCGAAAAAGCTGCGGGAGGCGTCTTCAAAGCCCCATCCCACACCGAGATAAACCCGGTTGAGGTAGTTGAGCAGCAGATCGTGCTTGCTGAACCGGGCCTCCAGCTGCAGCGCCACCAGCAACTCGCGCCACTTGCGCCCCAGGGTTTCTCCCTGGCCCACCTGCTCAGGGTAGAGGCTGCGGGCCAGCTGCTGGGTGAGGGTGCTGCCCCCCTCCAGCACGCGTCCGCCGAGGAGATTGGCCGCCAGGGCGCGGCCGGTGCCGATCGGATCCACGCCGGGATGCCACCAGAAGCGGCTGTCCTCGCTGGCCAGCAGCGCGTCCACCAGCACCGCCGGGTATCGCGACAGGTCTCGGTTCTCGTGGTGCTGGCTGGATTCAGCGGCGCTCAGGGGCCTGTTGTTGCCGTCGTAGAGGGCCAGGGGGCCTCGCACACTGGCCAGGTTGCCCCGCACCGGCACCTGCAGCAGCGAGAGGCCCAGCAGCAGCACGCCGCCGCCGGCCAGGCCGGCCAGGCCGAGGGCGCCGAGGCGGGCGCTGCGCTGCAGGGCGTTGCGACCGGGGCGGTGGAACACCAGCTCCGGCAGGTCCGTGGCCGGTCCGGGCCCTAAGCGCACCTTATCGCCATCCCGCAGCAGCAGCTCCCGCACCCGATGGCCGCGCCACCACAGGCCGTTGGTGGAGCCCGTATCGCGCAGGAGCCAGTGCTGTCCCCGCCGCTCCAGCAGGGCGTGCTGCTTGCTCACGGCCCCATGGCCGATGCAGATCTCGCTGGCGGGATCGCGGCCAATCCGATAGGTGCCATCCACCAGGGCCCGGTGTTCCGGCTCGGCACCCGGCACCAGCAGATCCAGCTCGACCGCCTGCACCGCCGTGATGCGCTCCAGCCCCGAGCGGATGGCGTCAGCGATCGCCATGGCCCGCCCGCGCGAGAACATCGATGGCCAGGGCCGCCACCGCCAGATTGATGGCCGCATCGGCCAGGTTGAAGATCGGGAACTGGAACGGCACGAATTCCAGGAAATCCACCACCGTGCCCAGCCGCCAGCGATCGAGCCCGTTGCCGATCGCTCCCCCCAGCAACAGGCCAACGCCCAGGGCCTGCCAGCGGCGCAGGGGCGAGCCGGATTGAATCCAGATCACCAGGGCCACAGCCACCAGCAGACTCACCGCCCCCAGCAGCCGGCTGTTGCCGCTCAGCAGGCTGAAGGCGGCACCGGTGTTGAAGGTGAGCTGCAGCCGCAGCAGCCCGGGCACAAACGGCATGGGGCCATGGCCGCTGAGCTGTTGCACGGCCCAGGCCTTGCTGAGCTGATCCAGCAGCAGCACCAGGGCTGCGGTGAGATAGGCCGCGGTGCGGCCGGCGCGGGTGCCTGCCATCACGACTCCACCAGCAGCAGGCGCCGCAGCGGCAGGGCCAGCACCGCCACGGCGCAGCAGAGCAGCAGCTGGGGCAGGATCGGCCCGAGGCTGTAGCTCACCAGGAGCTGGGGTAGGCCGCCACCCCAGCGGCCCGCGATGGCCCCCAGCAGCAGATTGGCGATGCCGCAGCCCTGCAGGATCGCCAGGCCGATCACGGCCGCGCCCGCCAGGCTCAGCAGGTTGTCCATCCCCGGCTGCTTGGCCAGCCGACCCGTGACCCAGGCGGCCGGCAGGAAGCCAGCTAGATAGCCGAAGCCCGGATCGAGCAGATACACCAGGCCCCCGCCGGCATGGAACACCGGCAGCTGAAACAGCCCCAGGCTGATGTAGGCCACCCCCGCCAGCATCGCCGGCCGCGGACCACACACCAGGGCGGTGAGCAGCAGGGCGGGCACCTGCAGGCTGATCGGCAGGCTGATCAGTTCAAACCCGCGCGGTCCAACACCAGGCAGGGCGGCCTGGATCAAACCGCCGATCACGATCAGCAGCAGTCCGGCGATGGCACCGCTCCAGTTGGCAAGGGCGCGCACGGCAGGCCAGTGAATGGGCCCATCCTGCAGGAGAGTGGGGCAACTGCAAACCGCCTGGGTGCAACGCCGTGATGGAGAGTTCGCCAGCCAGGGCCGCCGCTGCCGATCCTGCTGCTCCCCAGCAGGAGGCTCCGGAGCTGGGCAGCCTGGTGCAGCTGCGGGAGCTGCCTCCCTACCTCAAGACGGCCGATGCGATGCCGATGCTGCGGCCATCGGATCTGGTGGATGCCGGGGAACAGGGCGAGGTGGTGGCCATCAAGGCCCTTGGCCAGGTGGCGGTGCGCTTCCGCCGCGGCACCTTCCTGCTGGAGAGCCGGCAACTGGAGCGCGCCGCCGCTGCCGATCCCGGCTGAGGGGGGTCAACGGAGCTGCCGCCGCTGCCACACCCGCTCCGCGCTGGCGATGGCGGCTGCGGGGCCACAGAGGCTGAGGCAGGGGGCGCCAAGCAACTCCTGCGCCACCGCCTGCAGTTGGCCCGGCGTGAGTTCGGCGGCCTGCTCCAGGCAGCGATCGGCGAAGTCGAAGGGGAGGCCGTGGCCCAGCACCAGGGCATGGCGATCCGCCAGCTGGCTGCAGGTCTGGCGCCCCAGGGCCTCCTGGCCGCGGAATTTGGCCAGGGCGAGCTCCAGTTCCTCAGGGCTGAGGGGTTGCTCCAGCAGCCGCTGCCACTCCTGCAACAGTTCTGACGTGGCCTCCTCAGCCCGCTCGCTGGAACTCGAGAGGTGAAACACGAAGGGGGCGGCCCCCAGCCGAGCGGGGTAGTGCACCCCCACGTCGTAGGCGAGGCCATGCTCCTCCCGCAGGGCCACGAACAGCCGGCTCGACATGCCGATGCCCAGGTGGCAGTGCAGCAGCCGCAGGGCCAGAGCCTGCGCGGAGCCCATCGGCACGGTGCTGGTGCCCAGCATCAACACCAGCTGTTCGGTTTCGTCCTGGCTGGCGGCGAAGTGGTCGCCGCTGCTGCCGCCCGGCCCCGCCTGGCGCTGGGGCGGAACCGTGGCCCAGGCACCACCCTCCTGGCCGCCCAGCAGCAGCTCCTCCACGGCTTCGGGAATCTCCCCCGCCAGCACCAGCACGGCACCGGCCTGGCCCAGGGCCGCGGCCTGGCGCTCCAGCGCCTCCCGCCCCAGCTGTTGCAGCTCGGGCTCCACCCCCAGCGGATCGTGGCCGTAGGGGCCTTGGCCATAGAGCTGCTGCCGCAGCTGGTCGTGGGCCAGTTGGAAGGGATCCTCCTTCTGGCGCTGCAGGGTCTGCAGGTTGAGCTGGCGTTCCAGATCGATCTGGTCGTCCACCAGCCAGGGGCGCCGCACCAGCTGCAGCAGCAGCGGCAGCAGCTGCGGTGCATCGTCGCTGGCGCACTTGAGGCTGATCAAGGTGCCGTCCTCGCTGGCGTCGCAGCGCAGACCCGCCCCCAGCCCCTCCACCAGGTCGGCCAGGGCATCGCCACTGAAGGGGCCGCAGCCGCGGCTCAGCACGCCCGCCAGCAGCTGCGCCGCCCCCCGCTCACCGGGCCGATCGCCGCTGCTGCCGCCCCGAAGCCACAACTTGGCCGAGAGGATCGCCGGGCCGGGGCGGTGAATCAGCCACAGGGGGCAACCGCCAGCCAGGGTGCGCGCTTCCACCGTCATGCCGGCACCGCCCGCAGGCTGAAGCCCAGCTGGGGATCCAGCAGCGGGATCAACTCACGGCTGAGGCGGGCGCAGTCCCAGCGGTCCATCCAGTCGAGCGGGGCCTGGAGGTTGTGGCGGCGGCCCCAGAGGCTGCTGTTGCCCACCAGGCCCGCCACCGAGCCGGCCGCCTCCAGGCCGAAGCGGTAGCCGTTGCCCACCAGCCGTTTGGCGCGCTCCAGCTCCGCCTCCGCTGGGGGGGTATCCATCAGCTCGTTCCAAACCCGCTGCACCTCGCTCTGCACCCGATCGAGGTGAGCGGGATCGCACACCGCCTCCAGCAGCACCAGGCTGCCGGCCTCCAGCACGTTCAGATCCAGATCGATGCTCTCCACCAGGCGCAGCTCTTCCCGCAGGCGCTGCACCAGTCGGCTGCGCCGTCCCTCTGCCAGCAGGGTGGTGAGCAGATCAACCCCCACCACCGCATCCTGGTGGGCGGCGGCGGGCAGCTGCCAGGCCATCAGCAGCCGGGCCGCCTCCAGCCGCGGCAGTTCCAGGGTGCAGGCTCCCGCCTGCAAGGCCAGGGGCCTGGGGGTCCAGGGGCTGCCGCCGGCGGGCAGTCGCGCCAGGGCGGAGTCCTCCAGGCGCTGCAGCAGGTCGAGCTCATGCAGCGGCCCCGCGATGGCCAGGCAGCAGCTGTCGGCGCGGTAGTGGGAGGCGTGGAAGGCGGCCATCAGCTCGGGCCGGTGGGCCTCCAGGGCCTCCCGGCGCCCCAGGATCGGCAGTCCGTAGGGGTGGTCCGGGCAGGCCTGCCGCAGCAGTTCCTGGAAGGCCACCTCCTCCGGTTGATCCTCGCTCTGGGCCAGCTCCTCCAGCACCACCTGGCGTTCCATGGCGAAGTCGTCGCCATCGAGCCGTGGCTGCAGCACCAGATCCAGCAGCAGCTCCAGGGCTTCAGCGGCCGCCGGGGGTGGAATCAGCACGTGGTAGTGCACATCGTCGAAGCCGGTGGCGGCATTGCTGTTGCCCCCCAGGGCCTCCACCCGCCGATCGAACTCTCCGGCCGCCAGGGTTGTGCTGCCCTTGAACACCATGTGTTCCAGGAAGTGGGCCAGTCCCGATTCCTCCTGCCGCTCCAGGGCACTGCCGGCCCGGCACCAGAAATCCAGGCACAGCACCGGGGCCTGCGGCAGGTGCAGTTGCACCAGCTCCACGCCATTGCTCAACGACTGCCGCTGCGGATCGGGCAAGGGCGGCGGCAGGGGCTGGATGGGCAATGCCGGCTCGGGCTGTGACGAGAGCTTCATTCTGCTGGCAGGATCAGCGCGCTGTCGCCAGGGAGAACGCCGGTGTCCTCGTCCGCCTTGGGGGTGCATCCTCTGGTTGATGCCCTGGCCGAGCGCATCCGCGCCTGCTGGTCCAGCCTGCCGGAGCTGGAACCCCTGGCGGTGGATCCGGAGCTGGAGGCCATCAGCGGCAGCCTCGATGGCGAGGACCTCTACATCCGCAATGAGCTGCGCCGCAGCCGGGGGCTGCGCAAGCTGCACCTGGAAACGGCCCGTCTCGGCGCCGGTCTGCAGATCCTGCACTGCGTGTTCTTCCCCGATCCCCGCTACGACCTGCCGGTGTTCGGGGCCGACATCGTGGCCGGACGGGGCGTGGTGTCGGCGGCGATTGTGGATCTCTCCCCGGTGGGCGGCGCCCTGCCGGAACAGGTGAGCGGCGCGCTGGCGGCCCTGCCGCCCCGGACCTTCAGCCAGGAGCGGGAGCTGCCCGAGTGGGGCACGATCTTCTCGCCCCACGTGCGTTTCGTGCGGCCGGCCGACGCCGGCGAGGAGCAACAGTTCATCGAACTGGTGGCCGACTATCTGCAGGTGCTGGCCGCTGCCAGCCGCCAGGTGGAGCCGCAGGCCATCGATCACCCCGATACGGTGGGCCGATATCACGGGCAGCTCTCGTATTGCCAGCAGCAGAAACGCAACGACAAGACCCGTCGGGTGCTGGAGAAGGCGTTCAATCCTCAGTGGGCGGAGCGCTACATCGAAGAGTTGCTCTTCGACGACCCCCGTCCCCTGGCCTGATGTCCACCCCGTTCTGGCGTCGTCCCTGGCTGCTGGGAGCCGCCGCCCTGGCGGTGCTGGTGGGTGCTGGGGTGCTGCTGCGCGGCAAACCGGCCGCCAGACCGCGACCCACCACCCCCGCGGTGCAGCTGCAGCCGGAGGCTGTGTCCGCCCTGGGACGGCTGGAGCCGGCCGGGGATGTGCGCCGGCTGGCGGCGCCGATCACCGGCATGGCGGGCAGTCCACGCATCACCGCCCTGCTGGTGCAGGAGGGGCAGCGGGTGAGTGCGGGCCAGCTGTTGGCCAGCTTCGACAACCGCCCGGGCCTGTTGGCCGATCAGCGGGTGTTGCAGACGCGCATCGCAAACCTCAGCCAGCAGCTCAACCTGCTGGAGCGGGACACCCGCCGCTACCGCAGCCTGGCCCAGGGGGGAGTCACCCCCCGCGGTGATCTCGACAACCGCGAGATCAAGCTGATCGAGTTGCGCGGCCAGCTCAGCCAGGCCCGGGCCCAGTTGGCCAAGGTGGAAACCGATCTGGTGCTCAGTGAGCTGCGGGCGCCCATCTCTGGCTCCGTGCTGCGCATCATCGCGCGCCCCGGCGAGCGCCCCGGCGATGCCGGCATCCTGGAGATCGGCGCCACCGATCGGATGGAGGCGGTGGCCGAGGTCTACGAGAGCGACATCGCCCGCGTGCGCCCGGGTCAGCGGGTGCGGCTGATCAGTGAGAACGGCGGCTTCCAGGGAAGCCTCAATGCCCGGGTGCTGCGCATCACCCCCCAGGTGCGCCAGCGCCAGCTGCTCTCCACCGATCCCACCGGCGATGCCGATGCCCGCATCGTGGAGGTGCGCCTGGCCCTCGATCCCGCCGATGCCGCCAAGGTGAACAACCTGGCCGGCATGAAGATCATCGCCCGCTTCAACCCGTGAATCCCCTGGCCGCTGCCGCGGCCCTCTGGCGGGCCCGGCGCATTCCCCTCTCCTGGCTGCTGCTCACCCGCCAGCCCGTGCGGTTGCTGGTGGCCCTGGCGGGCATCAGCTTCGCCGGGATCCTGATGTTCATGCAGCTGGGCTTCCGCGATGGCCTCTTCGACGCCAGCGTGACCATCCACCGGCTGTTCGACGCCGATCTGGTGTTGATCAGCCCGCGCTCCAGCAGCTCCGTGAGCATGGCCGGCTTTCCCCGCCGGCGGCTGGTGCAGGCCATGGCTGATCCCGCCGTGGAGGGGATCACGCCGGTGCACTGGAATCTGCTGCTGTGGCGCAATCCCCAGACCCGCGCCACCCGCTCGATCCTTGCCCTGGGCTTTGAGCCCACCGACCCCCTGTTCACCGATCCGGCCCTGGCGCCCAAGGCGCGGCTGCTGCAACAGCGCGGCCGCGTGCTGTTCGATGAGCGCTCCAGGCCCGAATTCGGGCCTGTGGCCGAGTGGTTCAAGGCCGGCCGCACCGTGGAGAGCGAGATCGCCGGCAAGCGGGTGCGCGTGGCGGGCCTGGTGGGCATCGGCACCTCCTTCGGCGCCGACGGCAACCTGCTGGCCAGCAGTGAGACCTACTTGGAGCTGCTGCCCAACACCCCACCCGGCAGCATCGAGGTGGGATTGATCCGCCTGAAGCCGGGTGCCGATGCCGCCGCCGTGGTGGCCCGCCTGCGCCAGACCCTGCCCAGTGATGTCACCGTGCTCACCAAGCAGGGCTTCATTGAATTCGAGCAGAACTACTGGCGCACCAGCACCTCGATCGGGTTCATCTTCACCCTGGGTGCCGCCATGGGCTTCGTGGTGGGGTGCGTGATCGTGTATCAGATTCTCTATTCGGATGTGAGTGATCACCTGCCCGAATACGCCACCTTGATGGCCATGGGCTACCGCCTCACGGCCCTGCTGGGGGTGGTGGCGCGGGAGGGCCTGCTGCTGGCGGTGTTCGGCTACCTGCCCGCCTATGCCGCTGGTCAGGGCCTCTACCTGTTGGTGCGCAATGCCACCCAGCTGCCGGTGGCCATGGACACCGGCCGGGCCCTCACGGTGTTCACCATGATCCTGGTGATGTGCATGGGATCCGCGGCCCTGGCCATGCGTCGCCTGGCGGATGCCGATCCGGCCGAAATCTTCTGAGGAGCAGGCCGTGGAACAGCAGCAAACCGCCAAAGCCATCGCCATCGCCGGCCTCAACCACTGGTATGGCAGCGGTGCCACCCGCCGCCAGGTGCTCCAGGGGGTGGATCTGGAGGTGGCTCCGGGGGAGGTGGTGCTGCTCACCGGCCCCTCTGGTTGCGGCAAAACCACCCTGCTCACCCTTGTGGGCGCCCTGCGCATGGTGCAGGAGGGCCAGGTGCGGGTGTTGGGGGAGGAGCTGGCCCAATCCAGCCGCGGCCTGCGCCAGCAGCTGCGCCGCTCGATCGGGATGATCTTCCAGGGCCACAACCTGCTGCGTTGCCTCACGGCGGAGCAGAACGTGCAGATGGGCGCTGATCTGTTGCCGGGCCTGGGCTATCGCGCCCGCCGTGACCAGGCGCGGGAATGGTTGCGAGCGGTGGGCCTCGGCGACGAACTGCACAAGCTGCCCCACGATCTCTCCGGCGGCCAGAAGCAGCGGGTGGCCATCGCCCGTGCCCTGGCGGCCCAGCCGCGGTTGTTGCTGGCCGATGAACCCACCGCAGCCCTGGATTCCCGCACCGGCCGCGAGGTGGTGGAGCTGCTGCAACGCCTGGCCAGCGACCAGGGCTGCGCGGTGCTGATGGTGACCCACGACCCCCGCATTCTCGACATCGCCGATCGGTTGTTGCGCATGGAGGATGGCCGCATCGTGGCGATGGAGTGAGCGGTCCTGACCCCGCCGGCCCACCGTTCAGTAGGGTGGAGATTCTCAACAGGAATCCGCCGCCGTTATGGCCAAGCGCCGCAACCTCAAGAAGGAAAAGCAGGAGCGCAATCGCGCCTACGCCCGCAAGTTCAAGAAGCGCAAGCTCCGCAACGATGGTCGGGGTGAGGGCGCTGGCAACGGCGTGACCGGTACCGCCAACAACGGTGGCGCTGCCGACTGATCGGCACCCCCGCCCGTTGGTCTTGAGGGGGATCCTGCGGGGTCCTCTTTTTTTGCCCGCTTGCCGTCGACCTGGCCATGTTTCTCAGCGTCGTCATCCCCACCTACAACCGCAGGCCGATCCTCGAGAAGTGCCTCACGGCCCTCGAGCGGCAGCAGCTGCAGGCCCCGATCGAGGGCTATGAGGTGGTGCTGGTGGACGACGGCTCCACCGATGAGACCGTGGCCTGGATCCAGGCCGAGTCGGCCCGCTACCCCCACGTGCGTCTGATTCAGCAGGACCATGGCGGTCCGGCGGAGGGGCGCAACCGTGGCGTGGAGCAGGCCCGTGGCGATGTGATCGTGTTCATCGACAGCGACCTGGTGGTGACGGAGACCTTCCTGCTCTGCCACGCCCGGGCCCTGGCGCGGCACTGGCAGAGCTCGGGCAACCGGCTGTGCTTCACCTATGGCGCCGTGATCAACACCGCCAACTTCGAGCATCCCACCAGCGAGCCCCACAAGCTGCAGGATCTTTCCTGGGCCTATTTCGCCACCGGCAACGTGGCGATCGATCGCCAGGTGCTGGACAGCAGCGGCCTGTTCGACACCCGTTTCCGCCTCTACGGATGGGAAGACCTGGAACTGGGGGAGCGGTTGCGGCGCATGGGGGTGGTGCTGATCCGCTGCCCGGAGGCGGTGGGCTACCACTGGCATCCGCCCCTCAGCCTGGAGCAGATCCCCCGCCTAATCGAGGTGGAACGGGAGCGGGCCAAGATGGGACTGGTGTTCTACCGGAAACACCCCACCCGCCGGGTGCGTTTCATCATCCAGTTCACCCTGTTGCATCGCCTGCTCTGGGAGCTGCTCACCCTCGGCGGTCTGTTGAATGTGCGCAGCCTGCGGCCGCTGTTGGCCTGGCTGATCCGCCAGGGCAAGCCCGGCCTGGCCATGGAGCTGCTGCGGCTGCCGCTGAACCGCCTCGGCGTGCGGGCGCTCTACGCCGAGGCCCGGGCGGAAGGCTTGCGCTGAAGGCCATTTGATAGGGTGCCGGGGTCAACTTCACTCCGCACACCTGCGTGTTTCGGGTGACCGTCAGCCCGGCAACTGCCGAGCTCGGGGTCCCTGGCAGGTGGAGGCGAACCCGAAACCCCAACAACAATGGCTGTCGTCACGCTCGCCGAAATGATGGAGGCGGGTGCCCACTTCGGGCACCAAACACGCCGCTGGAACCCCAAGATGTCGCGCTACATCTACTGCGCGCGCAACGGTGTTCACATCATCGATCTGGTGCAGACCGCCGTCTGCATGAACAACGCCTACAAGTGGACCCGCAGTGCCGCCCGCAGCGGCAAGCGTTTCCTGTTCGTGGGCACCAAGAAGCAGGCCTCCGAGGTGATCGCCCAGGAGGCCACCCGCTGCGGCGCCGCCTACGTGAACCAGCGCTGGCTGGGCGGCATGCTCACCAACTGGACCACGATGCGCGCCCGCATCGACCGCCTCAAGGACCTGGAGCGCATGGAATCCTCGGGCGCCATTGCCATGCGTCCCAAGAAGGAGGCCGCGGTGCTGCGCCGTGAGCTGGAGCGTCTGCAGAAGTATCTCGGCGGTCTGAAGAACATGCGCCGGCTGCCCGATGTGGTGGTGCTGGTGGATCAGCGCCGTGAAACCAACGCCGTGCTCGAGGCCCGCAAGCTGGACATCCCCCTGGTGTCGATGCTCGACACCAACTGCGACCCCGACCTCTGCGACGTGCCCATCCCCTGCAACGACGACGCGGTGCGCTCCGTGCAGCTGGTGCTGGGTCGTCTGGCGGATGCCATCAACGAGGGTCGCCATGGCGCCAGCGATCAGCGCGGCGGCTATGAGGACGAGGAGGCCTGAGGCCTCCCGACCGCAGCCCATCAGCCGAGGCGTCCCACGGGGCACCCGGCTGATCGATCTCCTTCTTCCCCTGTTTCCACGAACCTCCCAGACCCATGGCTGAGATCTCCGCCAAGCTCGTCAAGGACCTGCGCGACAAGACCGGCGCCGGCATGATGGACTGCAAGAAGGCGCTGTCCGAAACAAACGGCGACGCCGAGAAGGCCATTGAGTGGCTGCGGCAGAAGGGCATCGCCTCCGCCGAGAAGAAGTCGGGCCGCACGGCCGCTGAAGGGGCCATCGGCAGCTACATCCACACCGGTGCCCGCGTGGGCGTGCTGGTGGAAGTGAACTGCGAAACCGATTTCGTCGCCCGCGGCGAGGTGTTCCAGGAACTGCTGCGCAACGTGGCGATGCAGATCGCGGCCTGCCCCAGCGTGGAGTACGTCACCACCGATGAGATTCCCGCACCGGTGGCCGAGCGGGAGAAGTCGATCGAAATGGGTCGTGACGACCTGGCCGGTAAGCCCGAGCAGATGAAGGAGAAGATCGTGGAGGGGCGGATCGCCAAGCGCCTCAAGGAGTTGGCCCTGATGGATCAGCCCTACATCAAGGACAGCAGCATCAACGTGGGCGAGCTGGTGAAGCAGGTGGCCGGCAAGGTGGGCGAGAACATCCAGGTGCGTCGTTTCGTGCGCTTCAACCTCGGCGAGGGCATCGAGGTGGAGAAGCTCGACTTCGCCGCGGAAGTGGCTGCCATGCAGGCCGCCTGAGCCTCCCCTTGCATCCCAACGCCCAGCCCCTGGAGGAGGCCCGGCATCAGCTCGCGCAGCTGCAGCAGCAGCAGGAGCAGCTGGCCCCGGGCCTCTACCGCGAGCTTGCGCTCTATCTCCAGGTGCTGCGCGAGGGCCTGCTGCACGCGGTGCAGCAGGCCTGTTTTCATCTCGCCACCCAGGTGGTGCCCGAGCGCTACGGGCAGCTCAGCCCGGAAAGCCGCCAGACCTTTCAGCATCGGCTCGGCGTGCTCGTGCGGCGATGCAGCTCGCTGCTCACGGTGGAGCAGGTGATCGGGCTGGCCGTTCAACAGCAGCGCCGGCAGCGCCGCCAGGGAGCCCAGAGCCGTCGTGAGGCCCTGGAGGGGCTGCTCACTGAAGCTGGCCCCACCGGCGGCGAGGCCGAACCCGCTGCGTCGCCCTCCCTGCCAGAGGGCTCCATCAGCCTCGGCCTCGATCTGCCCGTGTCTGCGGACCTGTTCGAGGCAGGGGTTCCCGGCCTCGCCGAGCTACAGCCCAATCAGCCACAGCCCAATCCTCGCTGTTTGCCATGGCCGCCGAGGGCCTGGGCCAGGACCATTCGCCCCTTCCTCCGGATCAGACCCCGGCTGAGCCAGACGCCCTCGGGCTGCAGATTCCCCGAGATCCCTTGCAGCAACAGCGCTGGTGGAGCCATTTTGACCGGGCCCTCAGCGAGCGGCTGCGCACCCTCTCCCACGCGGTGAACGTGGAGCTGTTGCGGCTGGGGCTCGCCCAGGCCCTGTTGCCGGTGAACCTGCTCGATGCGGTGCTGCAGGGCCAGGTGGAGGCCTTGCCTGCACCCGCCAATCTGCTCAGGCTGCCGTTGCCGCTGCCTGGCGGCGCGCCTCCTGAGGTGATGGCGCTGTTGCTGCGCTGCGGCGATCTCGAGTTCGAACAGCCGAAGCTGCGCCAGTGTCGCAAGCAGCTGGAGCAACGCCGCCGAGAATTGCGCACAATGGCCCAGCGGTACCGCTACTGGCAGCGGCGGATGGCAGCCCTGGAGGCGGAGCAGCAGTGGCTACAGGACAGTGCCCAGCACCGGAACCCGCCGACCCGTCCGTAGGGCCGCAGCCCCTTGGCCAGGCCGGCGCCGTTGAAGCCTGGCTGCGTCCGCTGCAACAGGGTCTGCAGCTGGAGGCCGATCGGGGCTTCGGCAACCTGGAGGGCCGGCGTGAGCGCTTCGGCGACTTTCTGCTCCGCCAGTTGCGGCACCCCCCGGCCGGCCTGTCGCCCCACCAGCGTGAGGCCCTCGAACAGCTCGCCTCGGGCTATGAGCAATACGCCCAACACAGCCTTGCCTGTCGCCAGAGCCTGGTGCGGCGCACCCGGCAGACCCTCCATGACCTGCAGCGGGCCCTGCATCCCCCCACGCCCACTGCGGCGCCGCGGTTGCGGTTGCTGAACACCCCGCCAGCTGCGGCTGGGGTGCCGGTGCCCCTCAGTCCGGACACCCCCCTGGGCCAGATCCGCGGCATTGGCGCGAAAACAGCGGAGAAGTTGGCCGCCCTGGGCCTGTTTGTGGCCCGCGACCTGCTGCTCCACTACCCGCGCGACTATCTCGACTACGCCAACCTGGTGCGCATCGCCGCCCTGGTGCCCGGCACCACCGCCACCATCGTGGCCACGGTGCGCCGCACCCACAGCTTCACCAGCCCCCGCAACCCCAACCTCTCGATCCTCGAACTGCAGCTGGCCGACATCACCGGCAAGCTCAAGGTGGCCAAGTTCTTCGCCGGCAAGCGGTTTTCCTCACCCGCCTGGCTCAAGGCCCAGCAGCGTCAATTTCCCCTGGGCGCCACCGTGGCTGTGAGTGGCCTGGTGAAGGAGACCCCCTACGGGCCCGCGTTTCAGGATCCGTTGATGGAAGTTCTCGCCAGCCCCCAGGCCCCGGTGCAGAGCGAGCAGATCGGCCGGCTGCTGCCGGTGTACGGGCTCACCGAGGGCCTTACGGCCGATCGGTTGCGGGCCGCCATCAAACCGGTGCTGGCGGCCGCCGCTGGCTGGGGCGACCATCTGCCGGCAGGGCTGCTGGAGCAGGAGCGCTTGCTGGATCTGCCCACGGCCCTGGCGCAGCGTTTTGCCCCCATTTATGACCGACTCCCACCCCCTGTCCCGCCCCTGGCCCCGCCGGTGGCCGGCCACCGCAGCAGCTTGCTGGCCGCCTTCCTGGAGCTGCTGCCCTTTCCCCTCACCGGTGCCCAGCAGCGGGTGCTGGCGGAGATCCGCGCCGATCTGGCCCGGGAGCAGCCCATGGCCCGCCTGGTGCAGGGGGATGTGGGCAGCGGCAAGACCGTGGTGGCCATCGCCGCCCTGCTCACCGCCATCGATGCCGGCTGCCAGGGGGCGCTGATGGCCCCCACGGAGGTGTTGGCGGAGCAGCACTACAACAAGCTCTGCGAGTGGCTGCCGCAGCTGCATGTGAGCTGCGCCCTGCTCACCGGCTCCACGCCCGTCCGGCGGCGGCGTGAGCTGCTCACGGATCTGGTGAACGGCAACCTGCAGCTGCTGGTGGGCACCCATGCCCTGCTGGAGGATCCCGTGCAGTTCGCTCGTCTGGGTCTGGTGGTGGTGGATGAGCAGCACCGCTTCGGTGTGGCCCAGCGCAACCGCCTGCTGGACAAGGGTCTGCAGCCGCATCTGCTCACGATGACGGCCACGCCGATTCCCCGCACCCTGGCCCTCTCGCTCCATGGCGATCTGGAGGTGAGCCAGATCGATGAGCTGCCCCCGGGGCGGACGCCGATCCGCACTCTGATGCTGGCTGCCGGTGAGCGCGATCAGGCCTATGGCCTGATCCGCCAAGAGGTGGCCAAGGGCCAACGGGCCTATGTGGTGCTGCCCCTGGTGGAGGAATCGGAAAAGATGGATCTGCGCTCGGCGGTGGAGGTGCACCGCCAGCTGCGGGAGGAGGTGTTCCCCGATCTCAGCGTGGGCCTGCTGCACGGCCGCATGGCCAGCGCCGAGAAACAGGCCGCCATCGGCGCCTTTGCCCGGGGTGAGAGCCAGGTGTTGGTGAGCACCACGGTGGTGGAGGTGGGGGTGGATGTGCCCCAGGCGAGCGTGATGGTGATCGAGCACGCCGAGCGCTTCGGCCTGGCCCAGCTGCACCAGCTGCGGGGCCGGGTGGGCCGGGGGGCGGCCGCCAGCCACTGCCTGCTGATCAACGACAGCCGCAACGCCCTGGCCCGCCAGCGGCTGGAGGTGCTGGTGCACTCCACCGACGGCTTCGAGATCGCCGAGATGGACCTGCGGCTGCGGGGGCCGGGGGCGGTGCTGGGCACCCGCCAGAGCGGCCTGCCGGACCTGGCCCTGGCCAGCCTCACCGACGACGGCGATGTGCTGGAGCAGGCCCGCACGGTGGCCCAGCGGCTGATGGCCAGCGATCCGGATCTGCAACGCCACGAGGCCCTGGCCCGGGTGCTGGCGGAGCAACGCCACCGGCTCAGCCAGGGCGCCCGGCTGAACTGACTTGCCTTGCTCTCCAGCGCGCCCCACTCAAGTGCACAGGGTCATCAACTGGCGTCATCGTCATGGGCGAAACGGTTGTAGAGGAAGTCGAGGGCGTTGTTTCGCAGTTCGTAGTACTTGGGATCTTCCATGATGTCCTCGCGACTGCGTGGACGCGGGAAATCAATCGTGAGCACTTCGCCGATACCGGCGGCGGGTCCGTTGGTCATCATCACCAGCCGATCCGCAAGAAACAGCGCTTCGTCGATGTCGTGGGTGATCATCAACACAGTGCATTTCTGGGTGTTCCAGATCTGCAGCAGTTCCTCCTGCAATTCCTCCTTCGTGATCGCATCCAGGGCGCCGAAGGGTTCATCGAGGATCAGCACCTCCGGCCGGATCGCCAGGGCACGGGCGATGGCCACCCGCTGTTTCATGCCGCCGGAGAGTTGGCTGATGGTCTTCTCGGCCGCTGCCGTGAGTCCCACCATGGCCAGGTGTTCCATCACGATGTCGCGTTTCTCGCGTTCGCTCAGCTCGGGCTTCACGGATTCGATGGCGAGAGCCACGTTGTCGTAGGCGCTGAGCCAGGGCAGCAGCGCATAGCCCTGGAACACCACCATGCGATCGGGGCCGGGCCGCTGGATCGGTGCCCCCTTGAGCAGCACCTGGCCACTGGTGGGCTTGGCAAAGCCGGACACGGTGTTGAGCAGGGTGCTCTTGCCGCAGCCGGAATGGCCGATCACACAGATGAATTCCCCGGCTTCCACGTTGAAGTTGATGTTCTCCAGCACGGGATAGGGACCCTTGGGCGTGGGGTAGGCCAACCCCATCCCCTCGAAGCGAAGCAGAGGTTCGGCCTGGGAGGCGTTCGGGCGGTCGTGGATCGAGAGCGTGGCGGTCATGATGCGGCGTTGGTGATGGGGGCAGGCACGCCGATCGGGATCTCGGCGATGCTGAAGTCCTTGTGGATCGAGAGCTGGTTGAGGTAGCCGATCGGGTCGTCGGCGTTGAAGGGAACCCCGTCGAACAGGGCGATGCCGCCCCGCTGGTACGACACGTCGTCGAAGCCCAGTTCGCGGGCCGCGGTGCTGTAGACACCCACCGAACACACCCGCTCGAGAATTTCCACGTAGTTGCGGGGAAAGGGAATCTCGCTCCAGCGGGCCAGCTGGGTGAGGATCCAGAGGTGCTCACTGCGGCTGGGGCGATTCACCCCGGGGCCGAAGAACAGGGTGTGGGGTGCCGCCTCTGTGTCGTCGCAGCAGCCGGCAGCCACCCCGAAGCGGATCAATTCCGGCTTCATGCCCAGGTAGCGGCGGTCGCTGAGCAGAAGGCTGAGCTCGTTCCAATGGGCCGGATCGGCGCAGTAGCGGCAGGCCTCCAGCAGTGCCTTGGTGAGGGCGATGTGGGTGTTGGGATAGGCCAGGGCCCAGTCCTCCCGGGCGCCGAGCACCTTGCCTGGATGGCCCGACCAGATCTCCAGGTCGCCCACGATCGGGAAGCCATGCCGTTCCCGCTCGGCGCGCACGTTCCACGGTTCACCCACGCAGTAGCCATCGATGGAGCCGTCCTTGAGGTCGGCCAGCATCTGGGCCGGTGGCAGGGTCTGCAGGTGCACGTCGCGGTCGGGGTCGATCGCGTTCGACGCCAGCCAGTAGCGCAGCAGGACGTTGTGCATCGAGGCCGGATGCACGATGCCCAGGGTGTGGGGTTCGCGGTTGGTGCGCAGCAGGTAGTCGCGATAGTCGGCCACGCTGCGCACCCCCTGTTCCGCCAGGCGGCTGGCCAGGGTGATGCCGTTGCCGTTGCGGCTGAGGGTGAGGGCTGTCACCACCGGAGTGGGTTCGCCGCCGTGGCCGCCCGCCGTCATCCAGGTGGGCATGCCGGAGGGCATCAACGCCGCATCCAGGGTGCCGTCCAGGAGTCCGTCGGTGATGCCGCGCCAGCTGGTTTCGCGCACCAGCTGCACCCCATCGAGGCCATGCTTGGCGAAGAGACCCTTGGCCTCGGCCACCGCCATCGGCGCGCAGGCGGCGAGGGGGATGAAGCCCAGATCCAGGTTCACTTTCTCCAGGCCATGGCGGGCCAGCACCTTGTGGGGCTTGGCCTGCCACTGCTTCACCCGCTTCTGGCGGTTGAGGAAGTAGATGATTTCGGAGCGCAGGCTGTAGTAGCTCGGGTGGTGCACCACCGTGAGCCGCTGCCGTGGCCGTGGGATGTCCACCTCGAGGATGCCGCCGATCTTCGAGCCCGGCCCGTTGGTGAGCATCACGATCCGATCGGAGAGCAGCACGGCCTCATCCACGTCGTGGGTCACCATCACCGCGGTGAGCTCATGCTCATTGCAGATCTGCATCAGCTTCTCCTGCAGATTGCCGCGGGTGAGTGCATCGAGGGCGCCGAATGGTTCATCCAGCAGCAGCAACTTGGGCTTGATCGCCAGGGCACGGGCGATGGCCACCCGCTGGCGCATGCCGCCCGAAAGCTGCAGCGGCGGTTTTTCGGCGGCATGGGCCAGGCCCACCATGGCAATGTGCTCCTCCACCACGGCATCGCGCTCGCTGCGGGCGAGGTCGGGCATCACCTCATCCACTGCCAGGGCAATGTTCTCGCGCACCGTGAGCCACGGCAGCAGCGAGTAGTTCTGAAACACCACCATCTTGTCGGGGCCTGGGCGCTTCACGCTTTCGCCCTCCAGCAGAACCGTGCCGCCGGTGGGTCGATCCAGACCGGCGATCATGTTGAGCAGGGTGCTCTTGCCGCAGCCGGAATGGCCGATCAGCGATACGAATTCACCCTTGCGGATCTCAAGGTCGATGCCCTTGAGGGCCAGATAGTTGCCGCCTCCCTTCAGCGGGAAGTCCTTGGCGACGTCCTGAACAGCGACCAGTGTTGTCATGTCGTGATTGGAGTGTGGAGTGCAGATGGGCCAGGTGGATCCACTCAGCGGCCAGTGGCGATACGCGTCTGCAGCCAGGCCATCAGGCGATCCAGAATCAGGCCAATGGCGCCGATCCAGATCACTCCCAGCACGATGTCGGACACATATCCGTTCTGATTGGCGTCCCAGATGAAGAAGCCGATGCCGGGCGTGCCGGGCATCACGATCTCAGCGGCGATGATCGCCAACCAGGCCAGGCCGATCGAGATGCGCAGGCCGGTGAAGATGTAGGGGAGGGCGGAAGGAATCAGGATCTTGGTGAAGAATCTCTTGCGCGACATCTGCAGCACCAGGGCCACGTTGCGGTAATCCTGCGGGATCTGTCGCACGCCCTCAGCTGTGTTGATCAGAATCGGCCAGATTGAGGTGATGAAGATCACGAAGATGGCCGCTGGCTGGTTCTGTTGAAACATCACCAGAGCGATCGGCACCCAAGCCAGCGGTGCCACCATCCGCAGGAACTGAAACAGCGGATCGAAGGCACGGTTGAGGGCCTGGTTTAGGCCCACTGCGATGCCAACTCCAATGCCCACCACAGCCGCCAGTGTGTAGCCCATGGCCACACGGCTCAGGCTGCTCATCGTGTGCAGGAACAGGCCTTTGTCGAGTCCTCCGCGATCGAAGAAGGGGTAGAGCAGCAGTTCACGGGTGCGCTCTTCTGTCCAGAGGCTAAGGGGACCGGAGAGTTTGGTGAAGCCGAGGCTGGCGCTGAGCTGCCAGAACAGCAAGAAGCCACCGATTCCCAATAAGGGTGGCAGGATGGTTTTGCGGCTGCGCTTCCACCACTGGGCAACGTTGAAACCTGAGCTGGTAACTGTTGACATGGAAGTGTTCTCGAGAGGGGAGAAATGGAGATCGGTTGGGGGCGCAACTTCCCTGGTTTTCTTGGAAGGGGGCCCGCTCGGGCTCCCTTTTGCGTCAGCTCTTGATCTTGAGGCTGCTCAGATAGGCCTGGGGATTGCTGGGGTCGTAGATCGTTCCGTCGAAAAACACCTCCTTGCCACGGCTGGGCGACGTTGGAATGTCCTTGGCCGGAAGCCCCAACTCCTTGGCGGCCTTCAACCAGAGGTCGTCACGGACAACACGGTTGTTGATGGCTTCGGCCTGCTGGATGCTGTCTACGGTGCCGGGGTAGAACTTCCAGCGGAGAGATTCAATCAGGAACCACAGGGTGAGGCTCTTGTAGGGGTAGGAGATCACCCCTCGGTCGCTGTTCCAGTAGAGCGGCCCCAGCTTCGGGTTCGTTTCGCGTGTGCCATTGGCACCGATCCTGTACTGACCCTTGAGGGATTCTTGCAGCACTGAAACGGGTACGTTGTACCACTTTCTGGAACTAAGAATCTTTGCTGCCTCATCTTTGTTTTCCGCTTTGTCGAGCCACATCTGCGCTTCGATCAAGCCCTTGAGCAGTGCAACGGCAGCCTTGGGATGCTTGTTCACCCAGTCTGAACGAACAGCCAGGTATTCCTCAGGGTGTACCTTCCAGATCTGTGCGGTGGTGGCTGCGAGGTAGCCCACGTTGTCCTTGGCGATGCGGGAAGGCCAGGGATCTCCTGTCGAAAAGGCCTCCATCGTGCCGTTTTTCATGCCTTGCAGTGTTTCTGGAGCCGGCACAGTGAGGAGTTCCACGTCCTTGTTGGGATTCACGCCGCCAGCGGCCAGCCAGTAACGGATCCAGATGTCCTGGTTGGCCTTCGGGAAGGTGTAGGCGGCCCGGAACTTACGGCCTTCCTTCTGGCTAAACGTCTTGAAGAAGCCATTTGAAGTCTTCTTCAGGTCGTAGCTGAGATTGCCATCCTTCACCGAATTTGCCGCAGCGATGCCATTGCCCTGGCTCATCAGCATCGCGAGCACAACCATCGGTACTTTTTTGCCATTGGTGATGGCGCCTTCACTGATCATCTGGGGCATGGGCAGCTGCCACTGACCGCCGTCGATTCCACCCCCGGCTGACCCCAACACCACGTTGTCGCGTGCTGCGGCCCAGCTCGCCTGCTTGCTTAACTTCACATCCAACCCATGCTTTGAAAAGAAGCCTTTCTCCACACCCACCACAAGGGGTGCAGCTTCAAGAATCGGCACAAAACCGAGATTGACTGTCCCGGTTTCCAGCTGGCTGGCAGCTTGGCTGTTGACAGCTGTTTGTGGCGAAGATCCTGAAGCGCCCCCAGTGCCGGTCTTGCTGGGGGGGTTACCCATGCAGCTTGTCAGCAGAATCGAGCTGGAGAGTGTCCCGGCGATTAGAGCCAGACAGGTGTGACGCTTTGTCATGGTGAAATGGATCGGTGTGGGAGGTGTTGGCGCTGAAAGTTGAGGGTCAGCCAATATGACTAACCCTTGGTCTCTAGGCTGCTAACTATCCTTAGTGGCATAAGAAATGCCGGGAAGGGAAGGTTGAGACCCCAGGAATCGGATCCGCCGGAACGTTAGGAAGTGCGTCTGTTCCCTTGGGGCGGCTTGGCCTGCAGTGGTTCTGACTGTGGTGATAAGTTGCGATTATGGTTGGCCGTGACTGGTTGTCGGTTGCCAACTTCTGGCAGTCTCCAGCTGTGATGGGCTTCCCTCTAGTCTCAAACGATCGTCATCTCCGTGATCAAGCGGTCGCGGAAGATTAGAAGCTGTCTGAGAGGTGCTGGGTCGGTTGGTTCTCAGTGTTCCTGACTGTGTTGATCAGTCTTGGTTATCTGGGCTGAATCATCTGCCGGGCTGCCACAGGCGTCCTGGCAGCACCAGCCAGAAGCCGAGCACCATCGCCAGCATCAGCAGAAAGCGGGCACTTAGGAAGCGAATCACGTTTTCACGCGTCAGCAGTGTGGCCTCGAAGGCCTGCAGGTGCTGCTGCAGCGTTCTCCACCATTGCAGGGGCATAGCCATTTTCCTGGGGCCACCGATGTGTGGTGTGGCTACCCAAGTCAGCGGCAAATTAGGCAGCCCGGGTTGGCTGTTGGGGCGGTTCGCTCCAGTCAGGCCGCCAGATAGTCGCTGATCTCGGCCGACAGCCGTCGCATCGTCGCCACCGCGCGCCGCTCCAGGCCGCGGGCAGTGTCGCGAGTGATGCCCAGTTCGCGGGCTGCCGCAGAGAGACTCCAGGCATTCTCCTGGTCGATGCCGTAGCGCAGCTTCAGCAGTTCCGCTTCCTGTTCCGGCAGTTGGTCCAGCAATCTGCGCATGTTCTGCTTCAGGCAGTCCTTCAGGGCGAGTTCTTCTGGCTGCATGCCCTCGCAGGCCACGGTGTCCAACAGATCGAAAGCGTCTCCATCAGCGGTGGTGGCATCAAAGCTCAGTGGCTGCAGGGCTCGGAACATCACCTCGCGCACATCCAATTCGGAGAGGCCCGTGGCTGCGGCCACTTCGTCCAGCCTGGGCGTGCGGCCGAGGCTCTGGCTCAGCTCGCGCTGGCAGCGTTTCAGCTTGCTCAGGGCATCATTGATATGGGCTGGCAAGCGAATCACGCGGCTCTTGTCCTTGATCGCCCGGGTGATGCCCTGGCGGATCCACCAGTAGGCGTAGGTGGAGAACTTGTAGCCCCGGCTGGGATCGAATTTCTCCACGCCGCGCACCAGGCCGATCGTGCCCTCCTGGATCAGGTCGGCCAGTTCGAAGCTGCTGTTGGTGTAGTTCTTGGCGATCGACACCACCAGGCGCAGGTTTGCGGACACCATCCGTTCCTTGGCCCGTACGCCGAGCCGACGTTGCTTGCGCAGGGCGGCCACGCTGAGTCCACTGGCTTCGGCCAGCTGGTCATCGCTGGGGGGCTGACCACCAGCCCGCAGGCTCAGCTCTTCCCGCAGCTCCTCGATGGCCATCAGCTGCTGAACCTGCCGGCCGAGGGTGATCTCCTGATCGCCGCTCAGCAGGGGCACCCTGCCGATATCGCGCATGTACGAGCGCAGCAATTCCTGGCCGTGGCCGCAGTCCAGGGGATGGTCACCACTGAGGACAAAGCGTGCGGGCATGGGCTGGAGCCTTGGGCAAGATCAGAGTTGCGAAACCATAGAGGGCGCCGGCGGTTAACTGACGATCTCCCCCAGAACTGGTTTCGGCTATCTACGCTGCCCGCTAATTCATCTGCTCCCGGTGGCCGCGCTTCGGCTTCGCGATCACCCCAGCTACTGCGGCCAACGGGTTGTTCTGGCCACCATGCACGGCAAGGAGCGAGCCATGGGCCGGCCCTTCCGCCATGCTCTGGGGGTGGAGCTGGTGCTGCCCTCCAACCTCAATACGGACAGCCTGGGCACCTTCTCCGGGGAGACAGCCCGCCCGGCCGATGCCGCCAGCACCTGCCGGAACAAGGCTGAGGCTGGCATGGCCATCACCGGTTTGCCGTTGGGCCTGGCCAGCGAGGGCAGTTTCGGCCCGCATCCGGCCGTTCCGCTGGTGGCGGTGGGCCACGAATGGATGACCTTCGTGGATGGCGCTCAGGGGTTGGCGATCACGGAGCAGCTTCTCTGCTGGCGCACCAATTTCAGCCACTGCCTTCTGGCTCCAGGGGAGGATCCAGCGGCCTGGCTCCAGCGGGTGGGCTTCCCGACCCATGCCGTGATCGTGCGTCCCAACGGCCTTGGTGCCGCGGTGGCCAAGGGGCTTCAATTCCTCGACCAGCTCACGGCGGCAGTGCAATGGGCCGCCGCCCACTCCAACGACGGCAGCGTTCTGCTGGAGACGGACATGCGCGCCCACCTGAATCCCACCCGGATGGCGAGCCTCCGCCGCCTGGCCTTCCGCCTGGCACGCCGGATTCGCAGCCGCTGTCCAGCCTGTTCAGCCCCGGGCTGGGGGTGGATGGATCGCATCAGCGGCTTGCCCTGCCGCTGGTGCGGTGCACCCACTCCGCTGACCCAGTTTGAGCTGCACGGTTGTGCTGCCTGTGGTCACCGCCAGCATCACCCGCGCCGGGACGGCATGGTGACCGCCGATCCTGGCCAGTGCCCTGACTGCAACCCTTAGGACGCCGCTGGTCGGTCCGCCTGGTTCAGAACCGGGCCATGGCAGTGATCTTGCCCAGCTTCTCGGCGTCGAGGCCCTGGAGCTCCTCAGGCTGCAACAGTCCTTCCTTGATCAAACTGGCGAAGGTGAACAGCAGGCCCTCAAAGCGGAAATCGAAGCGTCCTTCGATCACGTGGCGTTGAATGCTGATGAAGTCGTGGAGTTGCCACACCGCTTCCGCGCCCGCGAGCTCGACGGCCTGCAGTTTGATGGCGGCGATCAAGCCCGCCACAGCGCGGGTGTAGGCCTGCTCAAAAGCAACCCGCGCCACGGTTTGCTCCTCTTCTGTCCAGCCGACAAGGGTGATGTCCATGTTGGGACGCTACTGCGCCGCATCAGGCGCCGCGAGCCTGAGGCAACTGGTGCCAGGCCAGTTCTGGCGCCTGATGGTGCTCGAGGTGGTACCCGAAGTGATAGCAGGCCAGCAGCGAAAGCCAGGTCGGCAGCTCCAGGCTGGCCGCCCGGTGCGGATTGCTATTGGAGGCGGGGTTGCGATGGGGGAGGTAGGTGCCCACCACAAACAGCTGCAGGGAACTCAGCAGCAGCGGCACGGTGCACAGCAGCAACACCGCCCCCGCTGAACTCAGCAGGGCCAGCAGGCCCCAACCAGCCAGCAGCCCAGCCATCTGCAGCGGGCGCAGGTAGCCCGCCATGAACCTGGCGTACCAGGCCAGAGGGTTGGGCTGCCCCGGGCCATGAAAGTCAGGGTCGAGCCGGGAACCGGAATGGCGATGGTGCTGCTGATGCTTGCGCCGCAGAGGCGCGAAGCCCAGGCAGCCATAGAGCCCCAGGGCCAGCTGCCCCATGCCGTCATTGAGTGCAGGCCGCTCAGGCAGCAACACCCCATGCATGGCGTCGTGGCCAACGATGAACAGCCCCGTCTGCAGGAGTGTGCGCCCCAGCACCAGCCCCAGCAGTGCCAGCGGGGCAAGTTGGCTGAGGTCTGCCCAGAGCAGGCCAAGGCTGGCGAGCCAACCCAGAAGGATCAGCCCTGCCAGCACGAGCCCCCGACGGGTGGGGCTGCTCAACGGGCGAACTTGAGCAGTTCCGCAGGCGAAGCCAGCAGATCGATGGCCACGAAGTAGATCTTGCCCTCTGGATTCAGCAGGAAGCGCCAGGCCACGTTCATGCCGATGCCGGCACCGAACCAGGGGGTCTGCACCTTGCCGGTCACCTTGATCTGGGTGTAGCCATCCTCACTGGGCTCGGCGTAGCCCCGTTCCGGCAGCAGGCGCAGGTTCTGGCAATCCTCGCGGAAGAAGCGCAGGATCGCCTCGGTGCCCACGATCGGTTTCTGGAAAGGAGGCTGCAGGGCGCCATCCGCCAGGAACAGCTGGATCAGGTTGTCGAAATCGTTGGCGTTCAGCAGATCCATGTAGCTGTTCACCGTGGGGTTGATCACCCCCTCGATGAACACCTTCTTGCGACTGGCCTCCGGGGTCGGCGCCACCACCGGCTCCGCTACCCGCTGGCCCTCACCCTTGGCGGGGTCGTATCCCATGTCCACCACGAAGTTGCGCAGCAGGGTGATCTGCTGGCCCTGTTCCACGCCCTTCACGGAACTGAGCACCGAGGCCGCGTTGGCCGACAGCTGATAGCCCTCGGGGATGGGGGCCACGATGCCTGCCGCCATCCACTGGCCCAGCTGATACCAGAAACCCAGCTTGATGTTCACCGACCAGTTGGCGTAGGTGCGCCCGATCGGGGTGTCGCTTCGGTTGGCCAGATCGCACATCACCTGGCTCTGCTCGCTGAAGCCCATGGCCTTGATCTGGTTGAGCACCGGCTCGGCGAACTGCATCCGCGCCGCACCGGGTGCCGCCACGGTGATGGTGGTGCCCATCTCCAGGTAGGCGTACCAGATCAGAGCCAGCTGATCTTCAGCGCTGAGCAGACGGAAGCGCGCGGTGATGGCGGGCACCACGTCCGCTGCGAGGGTGTCCGGAAAGATCCGGGTGGCCTTCTCAAGCGTGAACATCGGCAGGGCTCATCTGTTAAAGAGTCTTACAGATCCTAGGTGACTGCCGGGCGGTCTGGCTCGCTGGGTGCTAATCAGGCGCGCTTTTGCCTGCTCGCCGCTGCCGTTGAGTTCGGCGCGGTGATGCCTGGGTGGCCTTGAATGGGGGCCCTGGTGCTGGTTCCGGTGCGTCCCTGGAGCTCCATCCCCATCGCTCCGGTTGATGAGCCGCTGGAGATGCTGCCCTCCGAGTTGCTGCGGATCGAGCCCCATCCCTATGCCGCCGTGGGCGCTCCGTATGGCGATGGGGCCTCGCCATTCCGGCTGCGGCAGCAGGTGGTGGCACGTCTGCTCCAGGCCCAGACCTGCCTGCAGCAGCAGCAGCCCCAGTGGCGTCTGGCGATTTTCGATGCCTGGCGCCCTCTGGCGGTTCAGCGGTTCATGGTGGAGCACGCCATCCAGCAGGAGTGCGACGCAAGGGGCATCCACCACCAGCTGCCCTCCCCTGAGCGGGATGCGGTGGTGGCCGAAGTAGGGCGCTTCTGGGCTCCGCCCTGTGAGGATCCGGCAATGCCACCGCCCCACAGCACCGGTGCGGCGGTGGATCTCACCCTGGCCTGCCTCGACGGCCAGTTGCTCGATCTGGGTTCCCCGATTGATGCCATCGGTGCTGTCTCGGAACCCGACCACTACCGCCGCGTTGCCGAGCGCAGCGCTGCCGGCGATGGGCGCACCCGGGCGCTGCTGTTTGATCAGCGCCGCGATCTGCTGCGGCAGGTGATGGAGGATGCCGGCTTCGCCCGGCATCCCAATGAGTGGTGGCACTTCAGCTGGGGGGATCAGCTATGGGCCTGGCGCACGGGCAGCCCGCAGGCGCGCTATGGCCGGTGGCAGGGGGGCTGAGGAGGTGCTTCAGCGATCCAGGCCGAGACTTTCGGCCAGGGCCTGCGCCTGCTCCTTGCTCATCAACCCCGAAGTGATGCAGCGGTTGATGCTGCTCACCGTCAGGTCGCGCTGCAGCCGTTGCAACTGGGCTACCACCGCCGGAGATTCCTCCTGGTAGGCCCCCAGTTGCTGGCGGTAGGCGGCCTGCATCAGCTCCGGCCTGCAGGTGGTGGGGTCGGGGTTGTACTCCCTGGGGGTGGAGGCTGGTGGCGCCGGCACCCCCTGGCGCGACTGGGCCCTGCTGCCCGTCGGCCACAGCAGTCCAACCGCCACCAGCACCGCCAGCCAGCCGGCCTGGCCCGCCATGGGGCCCACGCTCATGGCTGTGCCAGCAACGCCTGCACGCCGCTGCGCCCCAGCTTGACCACATGGTCGCCAAAGCTGCGGCGACCGCCGGCCTGCTTCCAGCCCAGCAGCAGCGGCTCGATGGTGGCCTCCAGCGCGTCGAGGGGCATCCGTTCCAGGTAGGGCTCCGCCAGCCGGCTGAGGTTGGGAGTGCCACCCAGCCAGAGCTGGTATTGGTTGACCCCATCCCCCACCAGTCCCAGCTCCGCCATGTAGGGGCGGGCGCAGCCGTTGGGGCATCCGGTGATGCGCACCAGGATCGACTTCTCGATCTCCAGGCGTCGCAACTGGCTGTCGAGGCGTTCCAGCACCGCGGGCAGAATGCGCTCCGCTTCAGTCACCGCCAGCCCACAGAGGGGCAGGGCCGGGCAGGCGATGGCATGGCGTGCCAGGAGGGGCGGTGCCTCCGGGGTGTCCAGGCCCAGGGCCGTCAGGGCATCACGCACGCTGCCCCGCTGGGCGGTGCCGATGTTGCAGAGCAGCAGGTCCTGGTTGGGAGTGATGCGGATCTCCAGTTGGTAGGTCTCCACCAGCTGGCGCAGGCCCCGCTTCAGCTCACCCTGCAGCCGGCCGCAGAGCACCGGGATGCCCACGAACCACTTGCCGGCGCTCTGGCGGTGCCAGCCGAGGTAGTCCTCCAGCTTGGTTTTCGGCTCCAACCGCAACCCCTTGATCGGGTGGGCGAAGTAGGCCTTCAGCTCCTGTTTGAACCAGGCGATGCCCCGATCGTGGATCAGGTACTTCATCCGGGCATGGCGCCGGTTGTGGCGGTCGCCGTAGTCGCGCTGCAGGGCCACGATGGCCTGCACCAGATCCAGAACATGCTCCGCCGCCACATAACCCAGGGGGTCAGCGGTGCGGGCGAAGGTTTCCTCCTTGTTGTGGGTGCGGCCCATGCCGCCCCCCACGTAGACGTTACAACCCTTGAGGGCTCCCGCTGCGTCGGCGAAGGCCACCAGGCCGATGTCCTGGGTGAGCAGATCCACCGAGTTGTCGCCCGGCACCGTGACCGCCACCTTGAACTTGCGCGGCATGTAGGTGCTGCCGTAGAGGGGTTCCTGGGCATCGCCGCTGAACACGGCACCGTCTCCCTGGCGCAGCCGCACCTTCTTCACCGGGGTGGTGGGCTTGATGCGATAGCTCAGTTCGCCATCCACCCAGAGATCCAGATAACTGCCCTCAGCGGCGCTCGGGGTGAGCAGGTCGGCGATGTCGGCGGCCAGCTGCCGCGCCGCCGGATAGGCGCCCTTCTCATAGGGAGCAGCCGGTGCCATCACGTTGCGGTTGATGTCGCCGCAGGCCGCCAGGGTGGAGCCGAGGGAGCGCACGATCGTGCCGATCACCTGCTTGAGGTGTTCCTTGCGCACGCCGTGCATCTGGAAGGCCTGACGCGTGGTGGCCCGCAGGGTGCCGTTGCCCAGGCGATCCGCCAGGTCGTCGATGGCGAGATACAGCTGGGCCGGGATGCGACCCCCAGGGCTG
>RGNC01000021.1 GCA_010029175.1 Synechococcaceae bacterium WB8_1B_136
TGCATGCCTACAGCGATGGCTGGGTGGCTGAGATCAGCCTGTCCCGATTCATGTGGAGGTCCTGCCATGTAAGGCCTCACAGCTCCTTGGGAGGCAAAACTCCCCATCAGGTCTACACTGAGACCGAACCCTGTTCTTCCCGCCCGGATTGAACGATGTCAGGGGCCAGAACTGTTCAATAAAAGGCACCCACCTCAAAGCTGAATACCAGTCAGCTGAACAAGCTGCAGCAGGAGACCGCTCTGCGGCAGTCCCTGGATCAACAGCTGGCTGGATTGCCCAGCATCAGCAAGCAATCGCTTCAGGAGCTGCGCAAGCTGGAACAACAGCTGCGCGACGCCCAGACCCGACAGGAGGCCATGGCCGCCGGGGTGAAGCTCCTGAACTCCGACCAGCCCGTTCGCCTCGACGGCCAACCCCTGCAGGTGGGCGATCAGCAGCGGCTCAGCTCGGTGTTCCAGCTGCAGGTGGGTGATGGCGAGGTTCTGGAGATCGCCCCTGGTGGTGGCCAGGCGCTCGAGGATCTGGAGCACACCGTGCAGAACGCCAAAGAGCAGCTGACGACGCGGCTTAGTGCACTCCAAGTCGCCAGCGTGGCGGCGGCTGATGCACTCCTGGAGCAGCGCACTGCGCTGGAACAGCAGCTGGCAGGGTTGGGTGCTGCACCAGCAGACCTCGGCGAGCTGACGCGACAGAACGACGCCCTGCAGCAGCGCCTCGCTGACCTCGATGCCGAGCTGCAGGAGCTGGAGGCAACCGCGAGGCCGTGGCAGGCAAACTCGCCTCTGAGGCGCAGGCACGCCAGCAGGCGGAGGCTGCCTTGAGCCAGTTGCAGGCCGATCGCGCAGCCCTTGGCAGCCAGGACCGGTGCGGCCAAACAACGCTGCGACACGATCAGCAGCGACGACCCCTTCGCGGCGGTTGAGCAAGCGCGCCTCCAGTTGGAAACAGCCGAGGCCGATCATCGTCAGCTCGTGCGGCTCACCAAGGCCCACGAGCTGCTGCGAGAGCTGTTCCAGGAAGCCCAGGCAGACCTGTCCAGTCGTTACAGCGAACCCCTGGCCCGCGCCATCGGCGACTACCTCAAGCCGCTGGTGCCCGATGGCCAAGCCGCTCGCCTCGACTATGACCCGAGCAAAGGCTTCCAAGGCCTGCAGCTCCGGCGCGGCCAGGAGTTCTACGACTTTGAAGCCCTCAGCGGCGGCATGCGCGAGCTGTTGGCGGCAGCCCTGCGGCTGTCGATGGCGGATGTGCTCAAGGAGGCCCACGACGGCTGCTTGCCGCTGGTGTTCGATGACGCCTTCACCAACTCGGAGAGCGGGGTCTGCAGGTGATCCTGCTCACCTGCGCCCCCAACGCCTATGGCTCCTTTGCGGATCAAGTGGTGGAGCTGGCCGGCGTCTGAGGAAGCAAGCTCTGCTGGCCTGCTTCTTTAGCCTGGGAGGGACCGTTGCGCTGGGGCCATGGCGCCCAAGGATAACCTGTTCAGCCGGCTGCAGCACCTGGACCAGGCCGCCAGTGCTGAGCGCCAGGCGGCACGCCGCAAACGCCAGCAGCAGAGCAGCGGCGAGATCCTCCAGACCTTCCTGGCCTACAAGCTCGACCATGCTGCCGAGAAGATGGCGCTCGGCATCGCCATCGGCGATCCGCTGACGCTGCTGCATGAGCCCAGCAACACATACGACTCCAACGCCGTACAGGTGTTATGGAGGGAGCAAGCGATCGGATATCTACCTACAAACATGGCGGCCTTAATCGCCGTTGAAGTCCCTGAAGCAGCCACTGGCCTGGAAGCGGTGGTGACCGGACTCACCACCACCTCTCGCCGCGATGCCTTCCGGCTACAGGTTTCCATCCCCATTCCCAAGGCCAGCCGCCGCCTGCGGGAGCTCGGAGTCACGAGCACCTTTGCCTGGGATTTCGATCGCACCACCGGCCCCGACAAGCTTCGGCTGGTGATCAGTTGCACCGAAACCGCCTTCCGCGAACTGCAGGAGCTGCTGGCCGCCAGCTACGACGTGAGCAAGTGCGGCTACAGCTATTACCCCGCCCAGGACGGCCGCCACTACCCCTGGTATCTCAGCCTCACCGACAGCAGCGGCAAGGCTCCAGAAGACCCGGAGCAGGTGGAGAAGCTGATCCGCTCGCTCTTTGGAGTACCCAGTGAATCCACCCGCGGTCGCGAACGGCAAGAACGCCTCAAGCAGCTCGAGGACAAGCAAGAGGAGATCAATAAGCGGCTGGAAACCAGTCGTGCCGAGGAGCGCCGCCTCAGGCGCGAGTTTGATTTCAATAAGACAGCCTGGGAACAGCGCGCCGAGAAAGCCCAGGCACAAGGCGATCAAGCCATCGAACTGGCGCAATCTGTTGAGGGTGAACTGAGTCAGAAGCTCGACCTCAAAGAACAGGAGCTGCAACTGGCTCTCGCTGAAAACAAGGCCCTGGAGGATCAGCTCGAACAGAGCACCAATGAGCTCGAGACGCTCAGGCTGGAGCTTGACTATTTCGAACAAATCACCCCTGCAGGAGCAGCTGGTGAGTTGAGCCAATCCACTTGGGGTGGCTCGGGCGGGGTGGCTGCTGAACAGGAGCTGCGCAGCCGTCTCTTGAGCGGCCTGCGCTCCGTCGCCGGAACCGCACGCCTCAAACCGCGGCAATGCCTTGAACTGGTGAGCGAGGAGCTCTGCCCCGGCCACCTTCTTGTCCTCGAGAGTGCCTGGAGCTCAGCCGATCAAGCCAGAGGGTTTGAACATGGCGACCAGCTGTTCGAGCTGCTCTGGCACCTCGCCACCGCCTACCGCGCCCAAAAGCTGACTGGCGTACCCGACCGCATCGCTGGGCAAATCTTCGGAGGCAGCAGCTACGCTCCCAGGGAATCCAACACGATCGAGAACAACAGCCAAGCCCGCCGCGCCCGCACCTTCTCCTATGACGGCAAGACCGTCGAGATGTGGCAACACCTCAAGATTGGCGCCAAGGATTCAGAAAACCGAACGCTTCGCATCCATTTCTGCTGGGACGACGAGCTCAAGCAGGTGGTGATCGGCCATTGCGGCAAGCATCTGTTCAATCCCAACCACTGAAGCTTGATGGCCTCACGCTCTACTGCTGCCATCCCGGCTTCTGCTGAATCGCCGTACTGCAGGCCAAAGGTAGTGACGTGGTCATCGGGGCAGCGACGTGGTGTCCAAGCCTGCACAGCTCGGCGTGGGGAGGCAGTGGGAATCACCTGCCACGCTCCTGTTGGCGATGGTTCATCCGCTCGGCAGCGCTGGGCTGGGCTCCGCTCAATGGCGGTGGTGGATCGAGGCTGATGGTCACACCCGAGGAGCTGGCTGCCTTTGATCTGCTCATCTGGCTGCGCACCGGGCTGGCGGCCAGCCAACCTCTCCATTGCAACCAGAGCACCATCTCCCGCCAGGCCAGGAGGGTCGCGGAAACCTTCGCCATCAAAACCCGGCGTGTTGAACAGGAGTGGATCACCAGTGGGAACACGGCCCTGCTGCAGCTGGAACGTGAGGTGCATCAGCTCAGGCGCCTGATCCTGGGGCAGGGATTGCGGCTGGAGGCCGAAACCTGGCCTGGCCGATCGCTCGCCCTGCCGATCCCGGATGGCTGGCAAGCAGGCACCTTCGACCGGATCGGTCTTCAGCGCCCCCTGCAACTGCTGAACGACCGCATTGTTGATGCCTGGCTCACACTCAACAGAGCCGACCTGCCGCTGGATGCCGATTCAGGCTTCACCAGCTTTGTGATCTGCTCCATGCCGTGGCAACTCATGGCCGATCACAATCACCCCCTGGCCAAGGAGAACGAACTGACCCTGAACGACCTGGAGCAGTTCCCGGCCCTGGCGATCACCGACGGCAAGCTTCCAGTGCTGGAGCGGGCGCTGAAGAATGCAGGCCTACGCAATGAGCCCGTGGATCCGTGCCATCAATACAGCGAAAAGGATTGGTGTGGACGCACCAAGGACCAGCTCAGCTTGTGCTACGGGGTTGAACTGGTTAGGTTGTTGGATGGCGAGCTGGTCGCCCTCGATTTCCAGCTCAATGCCATCGCTGAAGTCTACCTGGTGATCCGCAAAGACATCACCGAACACGCCCCGATTCTCCAACTGGTCGACACCCTGCGCCGGCGCGCCAAAGCCCTCCAACCAAGCCTGCACACCCTGGAGATGATCTGAGATGAGCTTGCACGAGGATGATCAGGTTCGCCTAGCCAACTTGCCGTTTCGCTCCGCACAGACGAAGCTTGTTAGCAAGCTCGACGAATACGCAGATCACTTCAACAAGATCGACAGATCATTCGACATCCAATCCATCAGCAGAAGCTCAGGATTCCTGGCTCGCTCCAGCGCTGTCACGGTTGGCTCAACCAACCTGTTCAGCGCTGTGCACACCAGCCTCCGCTACGTTTCCACTCGCGACGAGCCATTCGCGACATTTCTCCTGCCTTTCCTGGGCACAGCCACCTTCACGCTCAACCGCAGGCGCTACCGATTCAGCGCTGGGGAAACAGCAGTGTTCATGCCCGGGCAGGCGCGGCAGTGCGAAACCCAACTGGCGGGCGGCACCATGATCAAGCTCTCCCGCGAGCGACTGGCAGCAAAGGCGGCTGAATTGGCCGGCGACCACTCCGACAGCCTGCGGTTTCTCAGCAGCTTCGAGCGGCCGTGGGAATTCAGCACCGCGGTACCGATTCAGAAACATCTGTTGTCGGTGATCCGCAAAACCGTTGACTTGATTGATCTGGTGCCAGACAACAACGCAACCCTCTCCAACAGGCTGGGCATCGACGATCTCCTCTACCGCTGCATCGTGCTGCTGACCCATCCCGAACTTCTGACACCCTGAACGCAGGCGCTTCAGTGCAGGCGCTGCCACTGCTCGCGGCCAGCCGCCAGCAGAAAGATCAACAGGCCGGCACCAATCAAGGCGGCCGCCAACTGCAGGGCAAGCGACACGGTGACAACCGGCACAACGGCCATGGAGAGCGGCACCATGGAGACCTCCAGACCACGCGGGGCTCGGGCGTGGGGGAGAGGGTCTCCCCCCTCCCCCAGATCCCCGTTGGCTATCCCAGAGAAGAGACAGACAGCGCGGGGATATGGCCTGTCTATCGCGATGGTGGCGGCCGGCGGCGGCGCACGAACATTCGCTGCGCAACTGCACCCTTGACGCCGACGGACGGCGCTGCCCTGCCATCTGGCATCAACGTGGAAGCTGCATCGCCCCAGCGCCTGGATGGCCAGCAGCAATGGCTCCTTTCATCTCGAATCCCCGGCCTTCTGCGATGGTGCGCCGATCCCGCCCATCCACACCGCCGAAGGACTGAACCTCTCCCCACCGCTGCGCTGGGGCGGCGCCCCTGAGCACACGCGAAGCTTCGCCCTGGTGCTCGACGACCCCGATGCGCCGTCCGGCACCTGGATCCACTGGGTGCTGTTCAACATCCCGGCGGAGATCCATGGCCTGCCAGCCGGGCTGCAACGGGCACCGCTGCTGCCCAACGGCGCCCGCCATGGCAGCTGCTGGGGCGTGCGGGAGTTCCATCGGATCGGCTACCAGGGTCCAGAGCCGCCCAGGGGCCAGACCCATCGCTACAGCTTCCGGCTGTTTGCGCTGGATCATCCACTGGATCTGGAGCCAGGCAGCTCGGTGTTCAGCCTGCAGGAGGCCCTCGCTGGCCATGTGCTGGCCAGAGCGGAGCTCACCGGCCTGTATTCCAGCAACAGCTGAGCACTGCTCCAGCAGCATCAGCGCAGATCCGCAGCCCGCTTCACCACAACCGACCAATTGGTGATGGGATGCCCCCAGCCACACCAGCGCCACCGGGATGGACACCCTGCCCACCACCACCAGCTGCTACGCCGAGCGCATCGCCATCCTTCAGCAGCAGCTCAAGCGCATGCTGAACCAGTCACGCCAGCAGAGCTGCACACCGGAATTTCTCGCTCTGCTGGAGCGGCAGATCCAGCCGCTCTACGCCGCCATCTGGGCCATGCACGCCGAAGTGGAACAGGATTGCGACGATCGGTAGCCAAAGCCTGCGGCTGTTGCTAGATCTGAATCACCGCCGAGGTCAGGTGGCGGCCACCAGCACCTGACTGCACCAGGCCGGCGGCAATGGGCAGCTCACAGGTTGCACCATTCCTCACACCCACCAACCCGGCCTCGGCCGGGTTTTTTGTTGCTTGCTCAGGGATCAGCCTTGCGCACGATGTCGAATTCATAGGCGCCGCGCTGCTTCAGATAGGCATCGATGGCTTCAACCACAACGCGGCCCAACGATTTGCCCTCCATCAGGCTCACCATCTTCAACGCCCGATGCATTTCATCTCTGACCTGCACGGTCAATCGCCTCATACCAACACTGTTTGCGCGAATCACACAAGCAAGCCTATAGCGAAAATCCACATTAGCCGCGGCACTGCATGCGCAGCAGAGCAGCACATTGGCGCCGCTGTCGATCTGCGGCAGATCCGAAGCAGCATGCACACAAGACCAAGATTTCATCAAATTGAGACAACGAACCGCCGCCAGCCCTGGCCAAGCCACCCCTCCCCTGTGCAGCCAGGCCGCAGCTGCAGTGAGATGCTGGGGTCGAACAGGTTCGGCCAGCCCCTGGATGACGCTCAGCCCTGACGCCCTGCTGCAAGCCCTGAACTGGCGCTACGCCACCAAGGTGTTCGACCCGGCCCGGACGATCCCCCCCTCCACCTGGGAGGCGCTGGAGCAGAGCCTGGTGCTCACCGCCTCCTCCTATGGCCTGCAGCCCTGGAAGTTCATGGTGATCACCGATGCCGCCCTGCGGGCTGAGCTGAGGCCCCACTCCTGGAACCAGGCGCAGATCACCGACAGCTCCCACCTGGTGGTGTTCCTGAAACAACGCCAGATCACCGCCGCCGATGCCGACCGGTTGATCGAGGCCACCGCCACCACCCGCGGCCTGGACAGCAGCGCCCTGGACGGCTACCGCCAGATGATTCAGGTGGACCTGATCGATGGCCCCCGCAGCCAGATCATCGGCCAGTGGGCCGCCAACCAGGTGTACATCGCCCTGGGCAACCTGCTCACCAGCGCCGCCCTGCTGGGGGTCGACACCTGCGCCATCGAGGGCTTCAGCCCGCCGGTGCGCCTGCGGCTACCGCAGCGACTCCGACAAATATGCCAGCCTGGCCAAGATGCGGTATGCAGCCAGCGAACTGCTTGAACACCGCTGAACCGATCCCCAGGGCAGCCCCAACCCGGCGCCACAACCAGTCCCGGCGTTTCACGCTGCTGAGCGCTGCGCTTCGTTCCAGCCTCTGGGGCCTGCTGGGGGCAGGTGCCTGTGCGCTGCTGGCCACTGGCTGCAGCAGCCGCGACGGTGACCTGCAGGGACGCATCGAACTGGTGGTGGGCGTGTCCGGCGTCGACCAACTGAGCTACGACCTGATCAAGGAGCGCACCAACCAGATCAACCAGCTGGTGAGCGATTTTGAGCAGCTGCACCCCGGCGTGAAGGTGAACGTGGGCGTGTGGCGCGAGCAGGACTTCGAGCGCGAGGTGCGCCAGCGCAACGCCACCGGCCTGGGCCCGGACCTGATGTTTCTGAGTAGCCCGATGGCGCGCCTGTTGGTGCGAAATGGCCTGGTGAGGGCCGTGCGGTTCCCCGCGGAGGTGAGCAAACAGCTCGATGGTTCAAGCATCCACAACATGAGCCTGGCCGGTGGCTGGATGGCCGGACTGCCCGTGCTGCAGGAACCCCAGGTGGCCTGCTTCGACCGCGAACGGATGACCGATCCGCCCGACAGCATTCAGGGCCTGCTGGAGAGCAGCGAGACCGGCAGAGAAATCGGCATGGCCCTCGATCCGGTGGATTTGTACTGGACCGCCGGCCCCCTGGGGGCCAACCAGGCCTTTGCGGAACTGCTGAGGGGCCAGCCCGTCACGGACGACCAGCGCCAGCAGATCCGTTTCTGGCTGACCTGGCTGCAGAACTCCAACAAACTGCTGCGGGTGAACTTCTTCGCCAATGAGGAACAGTTGGTGCAGGGACTGATGGAGCGGCGTCTCGACTGGATTCCCTGCCACAGCAGCAACATGCAGCGGCTGCGCAAGCGCATGGGCAGGCGACTGGGGGTCTCGGTGCTGCCTGGTGACTTTGCAGGTGAGGCCACCCCCACCACACGGCTGCGGGTGTGGGCGTTCGGGGTGAACTCCAGCGCCAACCAGCGACAGATCAGCGAGAGCTTTGCGGCCTTCACCGTGAACCCGCTGATCCAGCGCAACCTCACGCTGCACACCCTGCAGATGCTGCCGGTGAACCGCTTCGTACCACCACCGGTGGGGAGCTCCAGTGTGCTGCAGGCCCTGGTGAACGCGGAGCAGCAAGGCCGTGCCACCGAGAGCCTGTCGCTCTCGGTCCCTGCGGGAGACCCGCGCCGCAAAAACCTGGAACGGTTGTTGATGCGGCTGGTGTTTGGTGACCTCACGCCGGATGAGGCCACCGCTCAAGTGATCGCGATCGTTCGGGAGCGGCCCACGCCATGACTGCGTTGTGGGAACTCATTCTGGGCTGGACCAGCTTCCTGGAACGCCCCAACGTGGTGCTGCAACTGCTGGTGGTGGCGCTGCCGGCCCTGGCGATCTGGCTTCTGCACCGGCGCCGCCCGTTGCGCTGGCCGCCACTGCTGGCGGCGATCCTGATCGGCCTGGGGGTGGCGCTGCTGGCGCTGGCCCAGCAGCCGATCGGCCTGAGCGTGGTGCTCACGGGCCTCGGCCTGGGCTGGTGGGGCCTTGGCTTGCTGCTCCATGGGCTGCGGCGGGTGATCGCTCCGGAACCGCTGCAACTGCTGGAAACCCGGCTACTGCGGCCGGCCTATGGCCTGTTCAGCGCCCTGGTGCTGATTGGCCTGGTGGACAACCTCCACGACCTGGCGGTGATCCCCATGGCGGAGTGGTTCGGCACCTCCGTGAGCCTGGGGAATCTGGTGGTGGCCTGCGTCGCCCTCTACGTGCTGGTGATCGGTTCCGGTCCGCCGGCGGAAGGGTTGGCCTGGCTGGTGCAGGAAGCCGTTGGCATCGGCGATGGCAGCCGCCGCGCCATGGCGCTGATGATTCGCTACGTGGTGGTGGGGATGGGCATCCTCTGGGCGCTCGACCATGTGGGCTTCAACCCCACCGCCATCGTGGCCATTGCCGGCGGCCTCTCGGTGGGGCTGGGCTTTGGCATCAAGGAGGTGTTCTCCAACTTCATCAGTGGCCTGTGGCTGTTGTTCGAGGGATCGGTGCGGCCCGGCGAGGTGTTGTTCATTGATGGCGACCCCTGTGAGGTGCGCAGCCTGGGGCTGCGGGCGGCGGTGCTCTGGCGCGACCGCGACAACGCCGAGCTGGTGATCCCCAACCAGACCTTCTTCACCATGACCACCACCACCTACACCGGCAGCGACCGCATGCGCCGCAGCCAGGTGCTGGTGGGGGCGGCCTATCGCCACAACCCCGAGACCGTGATCAAGCTGCTGGAGCAAACGGCGCTGGCCACTGCGCGGGTGCTGCATGAGCCCGCCCCCAAGGGGCTGGTGCTCCGCTACGACGACTCCTCCATTCAGTACGCCCTGCGCTTCTGGATCGAAAACCCGATGGACAACGTGGGCATCTGCAGCGATGTGAACCAGGCGATCTGGAAGACCTTCGCCGACCACGACATCGAGATCCCCTACCCCCAGCGGGTGCTGCACCAGGCCTGAACCACTTCAGCAACAGCTGGCGGCAGCGTCGTCGAAGGGCAGACGGCTGCCGCAACCCTCGAACAGGCCGTAGTGGCGGCTGAAATCACCGATGAAGCTGAAATGCTGCGCCAGGCGGCTCTCGTGCAGCATGCGGAAGGTGTTGCCACACACCGGAAACACCTTGCCGGCCTCGATGGCGTGGTGCTTGTCGAAGGGCAGCAGGGTGGGACAGCCAGGAATCGTGCCGCGGTAGATCACGGCCTGGCCATGGTCTTCGCAGGCGTCCTCCAGCTCGGCGAGGTTGAACAGGCGATAGGTGGCGGAGAAGAAGCGGGCTTCCCCCACCAGCGGCGCCAGCTCCGGCTCGGTGATCACCAGGGGACGATCACTCACCAGGCGTGGATCGGCAAAGCCGGCGGCCCGCGCCAGGCGCAGGAAATCGTTCCAGTAGAGGGCCCCGCCGAGGCACTCGCCGTAGAGCACCGGATGGCGGCGCACCCCATCCGGCAGGCGCCGATCGACGTACACATCGGAGAAGTAGAACTCGCCACCCGGCTTGAGCAGCCGCTGCACACCCCGCAGCACCGCTGGCTTGTCGGTGCTGAGGTTCAGCACACAGTTGCTCACGATCACATCGAAGCTGGCGGGCTCCAGGGGCAAGTGCTCCAGCCGCTCGATCGTGCCCTCCAGAAAAGACACATTGGCAAAGCCGAACCGTTCGGCATGGTGATCCTGATGCCGGCGGGCCACCGCCAGCTGCTCGGGGGTCATGTCGATCCCCACCACCGCACCGCCGGCGCCCACCAGCTGGGAGAGCAGATACACATCGCGGCCGCTGCCGCAGCCCAGATCCAGCACCCGGCAGCCCTCCAGCAAGGGCGGACACACCAGGCCACAGCCGTAGTAGCGGCTGCTCACCTCCGGATGCACCTGGGCCAGCAGGGGCTTCAGCCAGCTGGGCACGGCATCGACATCACAGCAGGCGCTGGTCTTGAGATCAGCTGTGCCCGTGAGCTCCTGGCCGTAATAGGCCTGCACCAGCTCCTGCATGGCCGAACAGAACACATCCGCAATCACCATAGAGTGAGTGCCCACTTACTTGCCCGCTTGCCCCGCGCCACCGCCATTCCCGCCGCCGAGCGGCGCGCCCGGGCGGTGCGCGCTCTGGTGGAACTGGCCGAGCACACCGCTCCCGATCAGATCAGCACCGCGGCCGTGGCCGAAGCCATGGGTGTCAGCCACGCGGCCCTGTTTCGCCACTTCCCCAACCGCGAAGCTCTCTGGGCTGAGGCGGTGCACTGGGCCACCGGAGAACTGCGGGAGCGTCTCAACCAGGCCTGCGCAGCCGATGCCGATCCCCTCGAGGCCATCGAGGCCCTGCTGCGCTGCCATGCGGGTTTTCACCAGCACCATCCAGGTCTGATGCGGATGCTGTTCGCCGAGTTGCAGCGCCCCCAGAGCAGTCCGGCCCGCGAACAGGGCAAGCGCCTGCTGGATGAGTTCCTCGAGCGATTGGCAGTGCAGATCGAAGCCGCCCAGCGCCGCGGGCAACTGGATCCGGCTCGCCCCACCCAGGAGCTGGCGGGGCTGTTGCTGGCCGCCAACCAGGGGCTGCTGCTGCAGGCCCTGGTGCACGGCCGCCATGATCAGCTGCAGGACCGCAGCGGTGCCAGTGTGCGGCTGATCCTCAATGGGGCGCGCCGCTGAACTCCGGCTCCCCGGGCTTCCCCAGCAACAACACCAGGGGGATGGCCAGCAGAAACACCAGGCCCACCACGCGGAACACATCGCCGTAGGCCAGCAAGGCCGCCTGACGATCCACCTGCAGGCTGAGGATCTGCAGGGCCACCTCGCCTCCCTCTCCGCGACCCAGGCCCGAGAGCAGCTGCAGCCGCTCCTGCAGCAGGGGATTGGTGGTGGCCAGGTGCTCCACCAACTGGGCCCGGTGCACCGCCCGCTGGTGATCCAGCACCACGGTGAGCACCGCGATACCGAAGGTTCCACCCAACTGGCGGGTGAGGTTGTAGAAGCCACTGCCGGCGCCCACATCCTCCCGGGGCAGGGGCCCGAGCGTGGCCAGACTCAGGGGCAGGAACATCATCACGGTGGTGACACCGCGAAAGATCAACGGCCAGTACAGAGAATCTTCACCGGTGTCGGGGCCGATGCCGGAGAGCACCGCCATGGTGCCCACCATCAGCACGGCGCCCACAACAATCATCAGCCTCGGATCGAAGCGCTTGCTGTTCTTGCCCAGCACCGCCATGGTGAGGGCCGAGGCCAGGGCACCCGGCAGCATCAGCAGGCCCGTCTGGGTTGCCGTGTACTGCAACACCGTCTGGGCAAAGATCGGCACCACGAAGATCGTGCCGTAGAGGCCCATGCCCAGCACCAGCGAGAACACACTGCCGGCGGCCAGGGAGCGATGGCGCAGCACCCGCAGGTCGACGGCGGGATCCCGCCGCCGCAATTCCCACCACACAAAGGCCGGCAGCGCGATTGCAGCCAGCAGAGCCAACTGGCGCAAGCCCTGATTCTCAAACCAGTCGTATTGGTGGCCCTGCTCCAACACCAACTGCAGGCTGCCCAACCCCACCGCCAGCAGCAGAATGCCGATCCAGTCGATCCGTCGAGGGCTGCGGCTCAGGGCCTCTCCGTGGTCGCCCCGCCAGGTGCTGGCCGTGTCTGGCGGCAGGCAGGCCAGAGCCATCAACACCGTGAGGATGCCGAAGGGGAGATTCACAAAGAAAATCCAGCGCCAGCCCAGGCCATCGGTGAGGTAGCCACCCAGGGTGGGGCCCAGGGCCGGACCGGCCAGCACCACGATGCCGAACACCCCCTGGGCCAGGCCCTGAAGACTTTTGGGCACCGCTTGAAACATGATCGCCTGGGCCTTGGGCAGCAGCCCGCCGCCCAGCAACCCCTGCAGGATTCGCGCCAGCACCAGCACCGCCAGGTTGGGGGCCAGGCCGCACAGCACCGAGGAGGCCGTGAAACCCACCAGGCAGGCCAGGAAGTAGGTGCGCTGGCCGAACAGCTCGCTCAGCCATTCACTGAGCGGGATCATGATCACGCTGGCCATGGCGTAGCCGGTGACCACCCAGCCCACCTCGGCCAGGGTGGCGCCGAGGCTGGCCTGGATCTGGGTGAGCGCCACGTTGGTGATGCTCACATCGATCACCTCCAGCATCGCGGCGATCGCGGCGGTGAGGATGATTGCCCACTGGCGGGGCGTGAGCCGCGCCGGAGCCGCAGCCTCGCTCATGGACGCCGCACCCGCACCGTGGCCGAGAGGCCTGGCACCAGGCGCGTCGCGAAGGTGGACGGCAGCGGATCCAGGGCAATGCGGGCGGTGACCCGTTGCACCACCTTGGTGAAATTGCCGGTGGCGTTATCCGGCGGCAGCAGGGCGAAGCGCGATCCGGAAGCCGGGGCCACACTCAGCACCCGGCCTTGGAATCGCTGGCCGGGGAAGGCATCGATCCACACCTCCGCCCTCTGACCGGGACGCAGGGCCTCCAGTTGGGTCTCCTTGAAATGGGCCTCCACCCAGGGCTGGGACGACACCAGGGTCATCAGGGGTTGCCCGGGCTGCACCTGGCGGCCCGGCTCCGCGGAGCGGGCGCCGATGCGACCCGAGCTGGGGGCCACGATGCGGCTGTAGGAGAGCTGCAGCCGGGCCTCCATCAGCTGGGCCTCCGCCTGGCGAACCCGGGCCGCTGCCGCGGCGGCTTTCTGGCGATCAACCCCCACCTGACGCTGGCTGGCCTGGGCCTGCTGGCGCGTGGCCATGCTGCGGGTGAGCTGTCCCTGGGCCTGGCCAAAGCTGGCCCGGGCTCGGTCCACCTCCTGCTGCGAAACGCCACCCTGGCGCAGCAGGAACTCCAGCCGTCGCAGGTCTGCGGCGGCGCGGTTGAGTTCGGCGCGGGCCACCTGCTGATCAGCCGTGGCCTGATTGCCAGCCGCCTGCGCTCCGCTGAGGGTGGAACCCGCCTCAGCCCGCAGGGCCTCCGCCTGACGCCGGGCCTCCAGCAGATCGGCCTCGGCCCGCTGAAGCTGGGCGCGGGCATCGCGGGCATCGAGCTGAACCAGCAGCTGACCAGGCCGCACCTGCTGGTTGTCCTGCACGGGCACCGCCGTGATCGTGCCGGGAACCCGGCTGGAGATGTCCACCAGATGGGCCTGCACCTGGGCGTTATCGGTGTCTTCCACACCCCAATGGGTGATGAGCCAGCCCGCGAGACCCGCACCGGCCGCCAGCCCCAGGGCGGAGAGCACCAGCCTGCGCCGGGGCGCAGGGGCAGGCGCAGGAGCAACCCCGGGGGCCGCCGGGGCCACAGCGGGCACCGGGGCCAGCGGGGCGGCGCGGACTTGAGAACGCATTAGAAGTGAGCACTCGCTCACATCAAGCTACTGCCGCTGCGGCGCCTCACCCAGAGCCTGGGCAGGGGCGCGCTCGCGCTGGCGAAGACCAGCCCCCTACATTTATGAACCAGAGAACACATCTCTTCATGTTTGACGCCTTCACCAAGGTTGTTGCCCAGGCCGATGCCCGCGGCGAATTCCTCAATGCCGGCCAGATCGATGCCCTCGCCTCCATGGTGGCCGAGAGCAACAAGCGTATGGATGCCGTGAACCGGATCACCTCCAACGCCTCCAAGATTGTCACCAACGCGGCTCGCGACCTGTTCGACCAGCAGCCCGCGCTGATCGCTCCCGGCGGTAACGCTTACACCCACCGTCGCATGGCTGCCTGCCTGCGCGACATGGAGATCGTGCTCCGCTACATCACCTATGCCGTGTTCACCGGCGACGCTTCCGTGCTGGAAGACCGCTGCCTGAATGGCCTGCGTGAGACCTACCTGGCCCTGGGCGTTCCTGGTGCTTCCGTGGCAGAAGGCATCCGCAAGATGAAGGACGCCGCGATTGCGATCGCCAACGACCGCAATGGCATCACCCCCGGCGACTGCTCCGCTCTGATGAGCGAGATCGGCACCTACTTCGATCGCGCCGCTGCCGCTGTGGCTTGATCCCTCGCTGAGGGTCCGCAGACAACTGTGTGCTCAGGCCTGCCGGAGCCCCGTTTGATCGGGGTCCTCCGGCAGGCCTTTCCACTGAAGAGCCATGCGGCGAGTCAGGAGCAACAGGGGATAGAGACGCCGGGCCTGCGCTCCCTCCAACAGCACCACCCCACGGGCCACGTCAAGCCCTCGCTGCCTGAGTTGGGCGCGCAGTGCCTGATCGGCGCGGCCGTCGTACACGAGCACCGTCGTACACGAGCACCAGTGTCATTGCGCCATCCTGGCCATCGCCGCATCGATGCCGTGACCCAGCTGCTGGCCCTCGTGATGGCCCTGCTGCTGCCACTCTGGACCCTGATCGCCGCCCCAGCAGCAGCCCAGGCGGCGGAGCACTACCTCTGTGGCGGTGAAGCGCTAATCGCCGAGCTGCACCAGGGCGCGGTGGATGCCGGCGGCATTCCCAACAGCAACGGGGGCACCGTGCCGGGTGCCTTTCTGGTGCTGCAGTGGCGCGGCGTGAGCCTGCAGCTGCCGCGCACCAACAACGCCGGCACCCCCAGTTACAGCGATGGCCGCTGGTGGTGGCAAGCGCTCGACCCCGATCACCCGGAGTTCGCCCAGCGGCGTGGGGAATGGGAGAGCTACAGCTGTGAGCGCACCCCATGAGCGCCGACCCAACCAGCCACGATCGGGGCTGGGCTGGCTAGTGCCGAAGGCGCACGATCAGGCGGGGGCCGCCACGGCCTTGGCCAGGGCCGCCAGGCGCCGACCATTCACCCCCAGATCGGAGTCCCCCAGCCGCGACACGGAGCGGGCCTGAAGCAACCCATGGGCGGCGTCGGCGTAGAGCTCCAGATCATCCACAAAGCCAAACAGGGCACTGCTGGCGGTGGCGTGCACGTAGCCGTCTTGCTGAGCCACGATCGTGGTGCGCGGCATGGCCGCCAGCGCTGGAGCCAGGGCCTCCAGGGCAGCCTGCGGATCGGCCACAGGCCAGTCGGCCCGGGCGCAGTGAGCTGGCGCAGAGCATGGGGAGAGCGCACCGTTGTGCACCCCCAGATCGGCAGGCACCGGACCCACCAGATGGAAGATCGCCAGGGTGATCAGCAAACAGCAGTGCTGAACAAGGGTGCTCATCGGGAAGCGGGCACAGACGCGGGAGTGGCGGGCGGCGGCGCGATCGTTTCCTCCATGCCCAGATCAATTTCGCCGATCCACAGAACCAGGCCGGCGATGCAGGCCAGAGCGGCCAGCAGCAGCACCCAGTGACGACGATCCATGCGCGCCCCCCCAGCCAACAACAGCCGTGATTCTGACCAGGAGCCGCCCCGGCTCCACGGTTTGGGAGCCCGCCAGAGCGGCGCGAGGGCGGAGCAAACTGTGTAGTACTGATACACAGACCATGCTTTGGCAGCGGCTCCACGCCGAGCGACAACGCGGCCGGGCCTACCAACCCCGCTTTGCGCACGCTGATGTGATCAAGGCCTGGCTGGGGGGGCTTGTGGCGATCACAGCCCTCGGACTGCTCAGCGCCTGGAGCCACTACCCCCTGGTGGTGGCCCCCTTCGGAGCATCCACCGTGCTGCTGTTTGGCCACCCGCGCAGCCCCTTGGCCCAGCCCCGCAACATCGTGCTGGGAAACACCATCGCCGCTGCTGTGAGCGTGCTCTGTGTGGCGTGGCTGGGAACGGCTCCCTGGGTGATGGGTCTGGCCGTGGGGCTCACCATTGCCCTGGGCCAGGTTCTGCGCTGCCTGCATCCACCGGCCGGCGCGGTGGCCCTGCTGGGGGTGCTGCTGCATGCCAAACCCAGCTTCATTTTGATGCCGGTGCTCAGCGGCTCTGTGGTGATCACGGCCATGGCCGTGCTGTTCAGCAGGCTCCATGAGCCCCGGGCCCCCTACCCCCACCACTGGCTGTGATGCCGAGGGCTGGGACACTGGGACATCTGCCGGCCTGCCCATGTCCCTCGATCAGCTCAAGGCCTTCATGGCGCGGCTGCAGAGCGATGCCGCCCTCAAACAGCAGGTGCTCGCGGCCGCAACCGCCGACGATGTGGCCCAGATCGCCATGACGCTGGGATTTGAGTTTTCCGGCGACGAGCTGCTGCGGGTCTCCGGTCAGAGGTTCGACCGCGTCACGGTGCGCAAGAACGACATTCCCGGCGAATACAACTGAACCCGCCTCAGACCAGCCGGCGATAGGCCATCGGTTGCCGGTGCTCCTGCAGCAGGCACCACACCCCGCTGGCGAGCGATTGCAGCTCCTGCAGCAGTTCAGCCGTGTCGCCGCTACGGATCCAGCGGGCCTTGAGGGCAGGCAGCTGCTCCTGCAGCGCCTCCATCGGCAGGGTCACCACCAGCAGGCTGTGGTCGCCAGCGGCGCGCTGCAGCGGTGCCTGCTCACTGCGCTGCCAGATCCGCCCCAGCAGCTCCAGCGCCTGATCGCGGCCCAGGGCGCCGGGATCAGCATCGGCGGGCAGGGGCTCCCGCAGCGACTGCCCCTGCAGCGGCATGGCGCGCTCTCCCTGCTGGCTGAGCAAGGCCAGCACGATCACGTAAGGGGCGTCGGCCATGGGGAGCAGAGCAAAGGATGCCACTCACACAGTGGTCCCCGGCCGGCACCGGCATCACCGCCACCGAGCGTGGGGACGATCGCCGGGGCCGGGGAGCTGTGGAAGCTGCAGCGATCCTGGAGCAAGGGCCGCCAGGGCCGCGGCCAGCGCCAGCACCGCCAGCAGTCCCCAGCGCCAGCGGCCGCTCCGGGCCCGGCTTGGCCGGCGCCCGCGGCGGCCGCCAGCCCCGCCGCCCTTCAGCCCCTGGAGGGGCGTGCCGCAACGGCCGCACACCATGCGCCCCGCCAGGCTGCGGTCAGCACGGACGGACCAGCTGCCGCAACGGGGACAGGCCATGGCGGAAGATCGGTGGATGGGCGCCCATGTTGGCGACTCATGCCAGCTGGGCAGATTGCCGCCACAGTGCCAGCCCGCCACCGCGCCCCCGGGCAGCCAACCAGCCGCTGGGGTCGCGGGCAATCAGCGCAAAGAAGGGCTCCCGCCGGGGCGGTGGGGCCGGCAGGGGGCGCTGCAGCAGCACCCGACCCGCGAGGCGGAGCTGCAGCCGATCGAAGCTGAACTGCAGCAACGGCCGGGGCCCGAGCAACCGGGCCACGCCGCGAAAGCGCAACTCCAGGCCCCCGAGGCTCACGGCATTGCTGATCAACAGCCCGCCCTCCAGGCCCGGCTCCAGCTCCAGACGGGCCTGGAGGCTGCGCAGCAGTCCGGCACTGAAGGGCGATGGACTGGCGGACCCCTTGACCCAGATTTGCTCAAGCCGCCAGCAACCGAGCAGATCCCCGACCTGCAGGCCCGTTCCCGCTCGCCGCACCCGGGCTTCCAGCGCCAGCAACTGCTCGCCGCCGGGCCAGGCCCCAGCGGCTGAATCCGAGGAGGTCACGCAGGGGAGCGCCAACACCCCAGCATGGTGACGCACTCGCAGGCCCCAGGGCCCCGCCCGTTGATGGCATCCACGCCGATCGCCGTTTCCGTGCTCAGCCCCGAGCAGCGTCGCAAACAGGATGAAACGAGTGATGGGCTCTTCTACAGCCGGCCCCGCTTCGTGCACCATCTCGATGGGGCGTTCCGCTCACGGCTGACGGCCCTCTACCGCGAGCGACTCCAGCCGGACAGCGTGGTGCTCGATCTGATGAGCAGCTGGGTGAGCCATCTGCCGGAACAGGTCGCCTACCGGGAGGTGATCGGCCATGGCATGAATGCCGAGGAGCTGGAGGCGAACCCGCGGCTGAGCCGCCACTGGGTGCAGAACCTCAACGAAGACCAGACCCTGCCGCTCCCCAGCGACAGCGTGGATGCGGCGCTGATCGTGGCGGGCTGGCAGTACCTACAGCAGCCGGAGAGGGTGGCGGTGGACCTGCTGCGGGTGGTGCGCCCCGGCGGCCAGCTGATCGTGGCCTTCTCCAACCGGATGTTTCCCAGCAAGGCCCCCCTGGCCTGGCTGGAGAGCAGCGACCGCGACCGCCTAAGCAGCGTGGCCAGGATCCTGCTCTGTCAGGGCTGGGAACTGGATCAGCTGCTGAGCGAAGACACCCGAGCCGAGGGGCCCCTCGGCTGGCTCGGTGGCAAGGGGGATCCCTTCTTTGCCGTGATCGCCCGCAAAGCCCATGGCCGCGGCCATGGCTGAGGCACCGCCCGTCGATCTGGCGGTGGTGGGCGCCGGGGTGAGTGGCTGCGCCCTGGCGGCCCAGCTGCGCCGGCTCGGCTGGAGCGGCACCCTGGCGATTCTGGAGATCGGCCGCGGGCCGGGGGGCCGCGCCGCCACCCGCCGGTCTCGCCACGATCCCGGCCTGCGCATCAACCACGGCGCGCCCCTGCTCAACCTCCAGAATCCAGAACAACCGCCACCGGCCCTGCTGGAGCCCCTGCTCATCGGCGGCTGGGTCGAACCGTGGGCCGCCAGCATCGGCTGCCTCGATGGCGAGGGCAAGCTCGATGCCCCCCGCGACGATGGCTTCAGCAGGGGCGCCCTCTATCGCGGCCGTGGCGGCATGGAGCAGCTCTGCCGCGGCCTGCTGCACCTGGCCGGATCGCCAGAGCTGCACGGCAACAGCCTGGTGCGATGGCTGCAGCCGCTGCCGGCGGGGGGCTGGCGGCTGTTGGGCGCCACGGGCGACCCTCTGCTCAGCTGCCGCTGGCTGGCGCTGAGCGGCACGCTGCTGGCCCATCCCCGCTGCCAGGCCCTGTTGGGC
>RGNC01000201.1 GCA_010029175.1 Synechococcaceae bacterium WB8_1B_136
ACCGATCTGGAGCTGGTGCTGCAGGAACTGGAAGCGCTGCGCCCGCCGGTGGCGATCATCGACAGCATCCAGGCCCTCCACGACGGCGAGCTGGCCAGCGCTCCGGGTTCGGTCGCGCAGGTGCGGGAGTGCGCCGCAGCCCTCCAGCGCGTGGCCAAACGCCAGCACACCGCCCTGCTGCTGGTGGGCCATGTGACCAAGGAGGGGCTGCTGGCCGGCCCGAAGGTGCTGGAGCATCTCGTGGATGCGGTGCTCACCTTCGAGGGTGATCGCTTCGCCAGCCACCGTCTGCTGCGGGCGGTGAAGAACCGCTTCGGCGCCACCCATGAGCTGGGGGTGTTCGAGATGCGGGGCCAGGGGCTGGCGGAGGTGATCAACCCCAGCGAGCTGTTCCTGGGCAGCGACGAGCCCAGTGCCGGCACCGCCACGATCGTGGCCTGCGAGGGCACCCGCTCGCTGGTGGTGGAACTGCAGGCCCTGGTGAGCACCACCAGCTACGCCAGTCCGCGCCGCACCGCCACCGGCATCGGCACCAACCGCCTGCACCAGATCCTGGCGGTGCTGGAAAAGCACCTGGGGCTGCCCCTGTCGCGCTTCGACTGCTACTTGGCGGTGGCCGGTGGCCTGGAGGTGGAGGAGCCGGCGGCGGATCTGGGGGTGGCCGCGGCGGTGGTGGCCAGCTACCGCGATCTCACCCTGCCGCCGGGCACGGTGCTGATCGGTGAGCTGGGGCTCGGGGGGCAGCTGCGGCCCGTGGGACAACTGGAGCTGCGGCTGCAGGAGGCGGCGCGCCTGGGCTTCACGCGGGCGGTGGTGCCCAAGGGCAGCGGCCTGGCGCGGCTGGCCGCCGGGCTGGAGCTGCAGCTGCTGGAGGCGGGCGGTGTGGCCGAGGCCCTGGTGCAGGCCCTGGGGGTGAACCCGGCCGAGGATCGGGGTTAGGGCAGGCCGATCAGAAATACACGTCCACGTTGGAGCGCCCCGACGACTTCAGCCAGTTCTCGATGTCCAGGTAGCCGCCGGGGTAGAGGCGCACGGCCTTGGTCCAGGTGTCGGCGGCCTGGTCGAACCAGCGGTCCGCCTCGTCCTGGTTGCCCTGCTCCAGGGCCAGTCGGCCCCACTTCTCGTAGATCAGCCCCATGTTCTTGAGGCAGGAGGGGGAGTTGGGGTTCTCTTCGAGGGATTGGCGGTAGTAGTCGAGCGATTTCTCCTCCTCGCCATTGCTCATGTAGATGATCGCCATGTTCTTGAGGATCTCGCCCCGGTCCACCTTGTTCTCCTCCAGCCGCAGTGCCTCCTCGTAGTTGTCCAGGGCCTCGGCGTAGTCGCCGTCGTTCTGGGCCGAGAGGCCATCGCGGTAGTAGACATAGGCCTCCTTGGCCTTGGGATCGATCGGCAAGATCAGGTCGGCCATCACCGTGAAGCTCTTGTCGATGAAGTTGTCGTTGCGCTGGGAGCGGGGCACGGCGGAGTCCGGGGCTGCGTGCTGCCATCCTCACCCGTGGGAACGGTCCAGTGCCGTGGCCGCTGGCAGTCCCTAGCCTTGACCCAGTCGCCACCGCGTGCGTGCCCTCCGACGCCGAGCCCGCTCCCCAGGCTGTGGCGCCGCTGCTGCTGGAGGTGGAGGGGATGAAGTGCGGTGGCTGTGTGCGGGCCGTCGAGCAGCGGCTGCTGGCCCAGCCCGGCGTGCGCCAGGCCAGCGTCAACCTGCTCACCCGCACCGCCTGGGTCGGATTGGATCCCCAGCTGCTGGAACCCGTGGCGGAGGGTGAGCCCGCCCGTCCGGATCCGCTGCCGCCGCTGTTGGAGGCCCTGGCTGGCCTGGGGTACACCGCCCGCCGCCGGGATCAGCTGGAGGGGCCGCTCAGCCTGGCGGCTCGACGCCACCAGGCCGGCTGGTGGCAGCAGTGGCGCCAGCTGGTGGTGGCCCTGGCGCTGCTGCTGGTGTCGGCCTTGGGGCATCTGGCGGAGGCCGGCACCCTCGCCCTGCCCCTGGTGGGCGACATCCGCTTCCACGGCCTGGTGGCCACCGTGGCCCTGGCGGGGCCGGGCTGGCCGATTCTGCGGCGCGGCTTCAGTTCCGCTTGGGCGGGCCTGCCTGGCATGGACACCCTGGTGGGGCTGGGCATGGCCAGTGCCTATCTGGCCAGCCTGGTGGCTTTCTTCTGGCCCGCCGTGGGTTGGCAGTGTTTTTTCAACGAGCCGGTGCTGCTGCTGGGCTTTGTGCTGCTGGGTCGCTTCCTGGAGGAGCGGGCGCGCTTTCGCACAGGCCGGGCGATCGAAGAGCTGGCGGCCCTTCAGCCGGACACCGCCCTGTTGCTGCTCGGTGAGGGTGCGGAATCCACGGCGCGGCCGGTGCGGGTGGGCGCCCTGCGGCCCGGCGACCGGGTGCGGCTGTTGCCCGGTGATCGGGTGCCCGTGGATGGTCGGGTGCTCGACGGCGCCTCGGCGGTGGATGTGTCGAGCCTCACGGGGGAGCCCCTGCCCCAGCACGCGGAGGCAGGCATGGAGCTCGCCGCCGGAGGCCTCAACCTGCAGGCGCCACTCATCCTGGAGGTGCTCCGCCCCGGCGCCGAAAGTGCCGTGGCCCGGATCATCCGCCTGGTGGAACAGGCCCAGGCCCGCAAGGCGCCGATCCAGGGCCTGGCCGATCGGGTGGCGGGCCGTTTCACCCTGGCGGTGTTGCTGCTGGCGGCGGGCACGTTTGTGTTCTGGTGGCAGTGGGGCACCGAGCTCTGGCCCCAGGTGCTGGCGGCGGCCCCCTCGGCCCATGTGCATGGCGGCCACCGTCCCCTGGGGCTGGGCGCGGAAACGCCCCTGGCCCTGGCCCTGCAGCTCACCATCGCCGTGCTGGTGGTGGCCTGCCCCTGCGCCCTGGGGTTGGCCACGCCCACGGCGATCACGGTGGGCACCGGTCGTGCCGCCCGCGCTGGCCTGCTGTTCCGCGGCGGCGACGCGATCGAAACCGCCTCCCGACTGCACACGCTGCTGTTCGACAAGACCGGCACCTTGACCCTGGGTCGGCCGCTGGTGAGCGGGATCGCCGCGGTGAGCCCCGGCGAGGCGGCTGAACAGAGGCTGCTGCAGCTGGCGGCGAGTCTGGAGGCGGGCACCCGCCACCCCCTGGCCTACGCGCTGCTGCAGGAGGCCCAGCACCGGGGCCTCCCCCTGTTGCCCGTGGACCAGCCCCGCACCGTG
>RGNC01000202.1 GCA_010029175.1 Synechococcaceae bacterium WB8_1B_136
TTGTTCGTGCTCGGCCGTGGGTACCAGGTGAATGGCCGTGCGCCGGCTGGGTTTCTTCCAGCTCTGGCTGGTTGGGTCGTAGACCTCGGTGCTCAAGTTGGCGTTGATCACGTGCCTGACCTGGCGCGGGAGGATGGGACGCCCATTGACCTTCAGCTCCACTCCTGCTGGCACCAGGAAGCGTGAGAAGTAGTGATCCAGCTGGGCGCTGATCTCCGCAGGCCATGGCATCTGCATGTGCACCTGCGTGCCGTTGATGGCGGCGGGCAGAGAGGATTGGCGGCTGATGCGTTCTCCGTGATCGCGGAGGAACTCCAATTGCTGGTGGCCGCTGACCACCCGTGCCTGCTCGGCGATGCAGAGCGCTTCTTTAAAACCGCGCCCGAAGCGTCCTCGTTTGAGATGGCTGTCGATCTTGTGGGTGAGGTAGACGACGCGTAGATCGGCGAGCTCCTCAATACCCGAGCCATCGTCTGTGCAACTCACCAGCACGTGGTCGGCCCTGGGTTCATAGCAAGCTCCTTCACCAGGTGCTCGGGTGGCCGCGCCGCATTCATGGCCGCGAAACCTTCGGTGCTGATGGCAAGCCAGCCCTGGGACTGCGTCTTCATCGGGAATGACGTGGTGATGGAGTGATGGGTGGGAAGAGCTGTCAGCTCTGTGGCGCGCCAGCGTCACAAGCCAAGCGGCTGGAGGTGGCCAGGATCTGATCGAGGAGGAGGCTGCTCATGCCGAAGGGCTCAACGCGATCAACCCAGCTTCTCGGGAGCGATCAGCCTGATCCGGGCACCTCCTGCGAACGACGGGTCGAGCGGCGTGCCTGATGAGTCGCCATGACTGGTGATTCGCAGGAGGAGGGCCTCAGCGCGATGGCACTGGCGTTGGGATGTACAGGTCGTTCAGCCGAACCAAGACGCCATGAACTGTCGCGTGGCCTGCTGGGTTGCAGGCAAGGGCTTCGCCAGCTGGATCGAGCAGCGCACCTCAGTGGCTGCGGGATCTTGATCCTCGCTACCAAGATCTGGTCGGCGTGATGAGGGCTAAGGGTTATGGGATTGTCGAAAATGCTGCGGACTGCAGGCAACAGGATGTGGTGGGCTACTACACCTGGGGACAGCGCGCGATCGTGCTCTGCACTGATCGCATCGCCAGGCTGAATGCCGATCCATGGGCATTTCGCACACTCCTGCAACAAACTATCGCCCACGAAGCCACCCATATCGCCCAAAGCTGCCGTCAAAGCCGCGGCGGCAGGACAGGCCTGGGATTAGCTGCTGCCAGGCTCTATGGATTACCGCAATCTGTCAGAGCTGACATCGCACTCCGATCTGCTCACTGGCCTGGAGCACTCGTTCAAAGGCATCGGCCAACAGGGCGCGGGAGAGCCCTTGGCCTTGCACACTGCTGCAAACGGCATGACGTGCCAGGACCACCACCGGAATGGGATCCGGCATGTTGCGCCGAATGCGACCAGGGCTCGCGAGCAGCGAGACAGCTAAGGGCTGCAGCGCGTGCTGCCTGCAGAACGAAGTCCGTGCGGGTGAGGCCTGAGGCGCTGACAGCGCGATCAATCAATTGCTGATCGTCCGCCGTCACCCGCATGTTCCAGCTCTGGCGCGTGGTGGCCCCGCTTCAGGGCTGAAGCAGGGCCACCACCTCGCGGGCCTGCTGCAACTGCAGCTCGCGCAGGTCCAGCGGTTGCTCGATGCGGATGCCGGCACCCCAGCGGAACAGCCAGTTGCGCAGGTCCCAGTCGCGCTCGATCGTCCAGCTGGGCAGACGGATCTCCACCGGATGGGGGTGGCTGTCGCCGGCCGGATTGGGCGGCAGGGACTCATGGGCGGTGTGCTCCGGCGGGAAGCGGTGGGGTTCCTCACGAATCAGCCCATACACCTGGGGCGTGCAGGAGAAACGCAGCACACCCCAGGGGGGCGTGACGGTGCGGCCGGAGGCCGGGGCCATCACCACCAGTTGATCGTCGATCGAGTCGCCGAAATACAACCCACCGCAGACGAGCTGCAGACGCTGCAACCGCTCCAGCGCCCTTTCATGCTCCTGTTCGGCGCTGCGGCGGGCGTTGCCGTCTTCATTGAGCATCACCAGCCGATCCACGCGCAGGATGCGGATCAGGCCAAGGCCGTCGCTGCGGCCGATCGGAACTGTTTCGAACGCCAGATACCAACTGATGTTGTGAAACAGCAGCTGCAGCGGCCAGGCGCGGAAACGGCCGTCATCCCCCCGCTGTTTCTGCTGCTCACTCACTGGATCCGGCAGGTGCCGCAGCCAGATGCGGCGGCGATCGCGGATCGCCCGTTCCACCCTTGCGGCCATCTCCGGTTCGGCCAGGGTGCCGGGCTTTTCCTCGGTGAAGGAGCGATGGGCCAGGGCGCGCTTGGGCTGGCGCAGCCTGTCGGGCATGCCATCGGCCCGCAGGATGCCCGCACGCTGGAGTCGATCCTCCAGGCTGAGCAGCAGTGGCTTCTGGGATTGGTCGCTGAGGCGATCCAGGGAGGCCTTGAGTTGGGCATGCACCTCCAGCAGCTGATCGGCCGACAGCAACGCCGTGCCGATCGCATAGCCCTGGCGACGGCTTTGGGGCCGGCCCTTGACCGGGGCCAGGAAGCCGTAAGGCACGAGCACATGCTCCACGTCGTAGCGCAGGGCAGCCTCCTGATCGCTGCGGTAGCTGCCCTCCAGATCCTCCAGGCTGCTGATCAGATGCCTGTAGAGGGGGCTGAATTCCTCACTGCTGCGCCGGGTCCATTTGGCTCGCCCCGAGGCGTGGGCTTCTGGCTCCGCGGATGACGACGGTTCCGGCGCATCGAACGGCTGCTTGAGCACGTGACGCAGCAGGGTGAACACGCGCTGGAACACCTCGCGGTTCGCCAGGGCCGGGTAGCCGCCATGCATCGAACTGCCTGGAGTGGGCCCAGCGCTACCCAGATCAATCGGTTGGTCGGCCTGCCAATCCAGCCGGAAGAAGCCGTTGGCTTCAAGCCAGGCCAGGTCTGCGCGGATGGCCTCGGCATCGCCGTAGCCATCGCTGTTGCCGCCGTGCACATCCTTCCAGCTGGCGAGATAGGCGGCGGCACGCTCGGCCAGGTCGCCCTGGGGCTCGGGGTTGCAGATCTTCAGCAGCTCAGCCGCTGTGCCGGCATCGCTTGTATCCAGACCGTTGAAGCTGGTGAGCAG
>RGNC01000203.1 GCA_010029175.1 Synechococcaceae bacterium WB8_1B_136
AATCAGATGCAGGTCGATGCCCAGGCCCCGCAACTGGTGTTGCAGGCGCTCCGATAGGGGGCGCCGCAGCATGGTCTTGAAGCGTGGCCGCATGGTCTGGCCCAGCACGATCTGGGTGATGCGCTTCTCCTGCGCCACCCTGGCGATGGTGGGCAGGATCTCTGCGCTTTCCTCCCGCAGGAAAGTACCGCCCACGTCGTCGCACAGCTGGCGGCATTCCGCCTGAATCAGCAACTCCTCGCGGCTGAGAAACCGGTTGGGATCGTGCACCGTGAGGGCCAGCAGCGGGGCATCCATGGCGGCAGCCAGCCTGGCGGCCCGGCGCAGCAGGCGCTTGCTGGTCTGGTGGTTGGCCACGCACACCATCACCCGTTCCCTCAGGGGCGTCATGGAGGGCAGCACATCGTTTTCAACCCGATCAGCCACCTCCCGCAGCGACAGCTCCCGCAGGGCCACCAGATGCCGCCGCTGGAAGAAGTTGGCCAGGGCCTGCCCCACCTTTTCGGGGGCGTAGATCTTGCCGTCCCGCAGCCGCTCCTGCAGCGTTTCGGGTGTCACATCCACCAGCACCACCTCATCGGCGAGTGCCAGCACGCGGTTGGGCATGCGCTCGCGCACCACAACGCCGGTGAGCTCCGCCACCAGGTCGTTGAGGCTCTCCAGATGCTGAATGTTGACCGTCGAGTACACGTCGATGCCGGAGATCAGCAGCATCTCCACGTCTTGCCAGCGCTTTTCCCGTTCGCTGCCCGGCACGTTGGTGTGGGCCAGCTCATCCACCAGCACCAGCTGGGGATGGCGGGCCAGCACCGCCGCCACATCCATCTCCTCCAGGTCGATCTCCTGATAGCGCAGCCGCTTGCGGGGAACCTGTTCCAGCCCCTCCGCTTCCCGGGCCGTGTCGAGCCGGCCATGGGTTTCCAGCAGGCCGATCACCACATCGGTGCCTTCCTGCAGCGCTTCCTTGCCTTCCTGGAGCATGCGGCAGGTTTTGCCCACCCCAGGGGCCATGCCGATGAACACCTTGTGGCGGCCACGGCGATGGGTGGAGCGGATCATGGCCTGGTGGTGCGCTGATCCAGGGCCAGGTTGAAGCTGAGCACGTTCACCACCGGCTGGATCGCCTGCAGGCTGCCGGGGCCCTGCAGGTGCTGGCCCAGCAGCGATTCCAGCTCGCCAACCGAGAGCTGCCGCTCACGGGCCAGGCGGGGCAGCTGCTGGCGCGCCGCCTCAAGGCTGATGTGGGGATCCACGCCGGAGCCGGAATCCTGCAACAGGTCGGCGGCTGGCCTGGCGATGCCGAGGCGCTGCCAGCTGTGGGCAGCAGCGGCCACCCGCTGCTGCAGGGCAGGGTTGCTGGCCGCCAGGTTGGGGGCACCGGCGGGGCGGCCCTGCAGGTATCCCTCGGCGCGGAAGTTCTGGCCGATCAGGCGCGACCCCACCACCTGGCCATCGCGCCGGATCAGGCTGCCGGTGGCGGCATCGGGGGCCACCAGTTGGGCCAGGCCGAGCAGGGGCAGGGTGATCAGCACCACCGTGAGCAACCACAGCGCCAGGGTGACGCGCAGCCCCCGCAGCAGTTGGGCTGTGAACGACATCAGAACTTCTCCGGTTGGACGATCACGGCAAACAGATAGCCCGAAACAGCCGCTGTGCAGCACAGCAGCAGGGCCAGGGCATGGCTCTGCAGCGGCGGCTGGCTGCTGCGGAACAGGGGAGCCAGAACCAGGGTGCCCGCCGCGATCAGCAACGGCAGCCAGAAACGGATCTGCAGAACACGGGTCATTGGATCGTCGTCATCGGACAGGCTTGGACATCTCTGGATCGGAGCGGTGTCAGACCCAACCCAGGGCACCGATGGCCAGATCGATCAGTTTGATGCCGATGAATGGAGCCACCACGCCTCCGGCGCCATAGAGCAGGAGATTGCGCCGCAACAGCTGCTCGGCGCTCAACGGGCGGAATTCCACCCCCCGCAAGGCGAGGGGAACCAGGGCCGGAATGATCAGGGCGTTGAACACCATCGCCGAGAGAATCGCCGACTGGGGTGAGGCCAGCTGCATCACGTTCAAGGCCTCCAGGCCCACCCCGGCGAACAGGGCCGGCAGGATCGCGAAGTACTTGGCGATGTCGTTGGCGATCGAGAAGGTGGTGAGGGCACCGCGGGTGATCAGCAGCTGTTTGCCGATGGTCACGATGTCGATCAGCTTGGTGGGATCGCTGTCGAGGTCCACCATGTTGGCCGCCTCCTTGGCGGCCTGGGTGCCGGAATTCATGGCGACGCCCACATTGGCCTGGGCCAGGGCCGGGGCATCGTTGGAGCCGTCGCCGGTCATCGCCACCAACTTGCCGAGCTTCTGCTCCTGCTGAATCACGGCGATCTTGTCTTCTGGAGTGGCCTCGGCGATGAAGTCGTCCACCCCGGCTTCGCGGGCGATCACGCCGGCGGTGATCGGGTTGTCGCCCGTGAGCATCACGGTGCGGATGCCCATGCGGCGCAGCTGATCGAAGCGCTCGCGGATGCCCGGTTTGATGATGTCCTTGAGGTAGATCACCCCGAACACCTCGGCGCCACGGCACACCGCCAGGGGAGTTCCCCCCAGCCGCGACACCTGCTCGAAGCACGCATCGAGTTCCTCGCCAACCGTGCCGCCGCGGGAGCGCACGAAGCCCTTCACCGCATCCACCGCCCCTTTGCGGAACTCGATGCCATCGGGGGTGTCGGATCCGCTCATGCGGGTGCGGGCCGAGAACTCGATGCCGCTGGCGCTGCCCGGCTCAAAGGGAAGGGTGGCGCCGAGTTTCTCCGCCAGCCGCACGATCGAGCGCCCTTCCGGCGTCTGGTCGAAACAGCTGGCACCAAGTGCTGCCTCAGCCAGCTCCGCCACGCTGTGGCCGCCGACGGGCAGAAGCTCCTCGGCGAGCCGGTTGCCGAGGGTGATCGTGCCGGTCTTGTCGAGCACCAGGGTGTTCACGTCGCCGCAGGCTTCCACGGCCCGCCCCGAGGTGGCGATCACGTTGAACTGGGCCACCCGGTCCATGCCGGCGATGCCGATGGCACTGAGCAGGCCGCCGATGGTGGTGGGAATCAGGGCCACCAGAAGGGCCACCAGCGTCACCACCGAGGGGGCCTGGCCCATGAACTCCGCCAGCGGCGACAGGGTGGCCACGGCGATCAG
>RGNC01000204.1 GCA_010029175.1 Synechococcaceae bacterium WB8_1B_136
GTGCTGGTGCTGGTGCTCAGCACCTACAGCTATGTGTTCCTGCTCTCCACCGAGAGCTTCTCGCTGAGTGGCGGCCGCCAGCTGGAGGCCTGCCGCAGCCTGGGGGTGGGCCCCTGGGGAAGCTTCCGGCGCGTGGCCCTTCCCATGGCGATGCCCGCCATCGGTGCCGGCATCGCCCTGGCCGGCATGGAGGTGGTGAATGAGCTGGGGGCCGTGGAACTGCTGGGGGTGCCCACCCTCTCCTCCGGCATCCTGATGCGCTGGCAGCAGAACGGCGATCCCCAGGGGGCCGTGGCCCTCGCACTGCTGGCCCTGGTGATCGTGGGGCTGCTGGTGGCCGCTGAGCGCAGCCTGCGCCAGCGCAGCCGCTGCTGGAACCTCGGCAGCGACGGTGAGCCCGACCAGCGCTGGCCCCTGGCGGGTCCGCGCCGCTGGCTGAGCCAGATCCTCTGCCTGCTCCCTCCCCTGATCAGCCTGGGCCTGCCCGTGCTGTGGGCCTTGATCAGCTGGGATCAACTGCAGGTGGAATCCGGCTTGGAGCTGGTCCACCTCACGCTGCGCAGCTTCGGCCTGGCGCTGCTGGCCGCGCTGTTCACCGTGGCGGCGGGGCTGCTGCTGGCCATCGCCAAGCGCTGGATCTCCAGCGCTTGGCTGCGGCAACTCACCTTTCTGGCGGGCCTGGGCTACGCCATACCCGGCACGGTGCTGGCCCTGGCCCTGATGCTGATCGGCGGCCCCCTGGCCCTGGCGCCGCTGCTGCTGCTGGTGTGGGGCTACGGCGATCGCTTCCTGGCGGTGTCGAAAGGCGGCCTCGACGCCGCCCTGGAGCGCCTCCCCCCCAGCGTGGATGAGGCCGCCACCTCCCTGGGGCAGAGCTGGGCGGGGGTGTTGCGGCGGGTGCATCTGCCGCTGCTGCGGGGCCCGCTGCTGGTGGGGGTGCTGCTGGTGTTCGTGGACACCGTGAAGGAGCTGCCGCTCACCTTTGCCCTGCGGCCCTTTGATTTCGACACCCTGGCGGTGAGGGTGTTCCAGTACGCCAGCGATGAACGGATGGGGGCGGCCCTGGTGCCGGCCCTGCTGATCCTGCTGTTGGGGCTGCTGGCCGCCGTGGCGCTGATTCCCAGCCTGGAGCGGCTGGATCGGCGTTAGCGGCTCGCGATCACGGCGCGATCCAGCAGTCGACCGCCGCTGTCCCACGCCGCCACGCTCAACTGCCGCGGCCCGGCCTCGATCTCGGCAAAGCTGAACACGCTGGCAGCCCGGGCCGTCTGGGCCGTGGCGATCACCGGTCGCAGGCTGGCGCCGCCGCCACCCACCACCAGGTAGACGATGCCGTCGATGGGCTTGCTGCGCTCGTAGTTGTGCTCATGGCCGTTGATGTAGAGCTGCACGCCGTGCTTGGCCATCAACGCCCCCAACCTCGCCCGCAGCCCCGCATCGTTGCCGTAGAAGCCGGAGGAATAGATCGGGTGGTGCCCCACCACCACCTTCCAGGGGGCTGTGCTGGCCGCCAGCACCGTCCGCAGCCAGCTGACCTGCCCCTGCCAGTCGGCATTGGCGTTGGTGTCGAGCATGAACAGCTCAAGATCGCCGCGGCGCAGGTTGTAGTAGCGCCCCTTCATGCCGAAGGGCCGGTAGGCCACCTGGGGGTTGCCATTGTCCGTGCGGATGTCGTGGTTGCCGAGCACCGCATGGAAGGGCACCCCCGCCGCCAGCAGCTCGCTATAGGGACGGCGGAAGGTCTGCTCGATCAGGGCCATGTCTCCCGAGGGGTAGATGTTGTCGCCCCCCAGCACCACCAGATCCACCGGACTGCGGCGGTGCACCGCCGCCATCTGGGCGCCCACCGCCCGCTGGTTGGCATCGCCGCTGCCAGTGTCGGCCACCGCCAGGAAGCGGATGCTCCCCTGGGCAGCCGCCGAACCCGCCAGCATCCGCGCCGCCAGCGGGGCCGTGGCGAAGGCCGCCCCACCAGAAATCCAGCGCAGCAGGTCGCGACGGCGCACGGGCTTCCCCTCAAGCGGCCCTCAGATTGGCGCACCGCGCCGCTTCACTGGAGCGAACCCTCGGGCTCCCGCGGTTCCTGCCCCGGCACCACCAGGGGGCGTCGGTGGGGCTGATTGCCGAAGTGCTCGCGGGCCAGAGCCAGCAGCTGGGCCGGCGTCAGGGCACTGTCATCGATCCCCAGCACCCCCACGATGCGCTCCAGGAGCTGGGGATGACGATGCCGCAGGTGACGCAGCAGCAACTCCCGCATGTCGCTCTGACCGTGGCCATGGCCCAGCAACAGCACCACGTCAGCCGCCGCGATGGCACCGCTGAGCCGCTCGAGGTAGGCGTGATCCAGGGGGGCCCGCTGACCGGCGATGTCCCGTTCATGGCGGTGGCTGAGGTTCTGATCACTCCCCCACAGCCCATGGGAGCGCAGCTCCGCCTGGGCCACCTGATCGCCCTCGAGCTGCCAGAGCTCGGCGCCGCGATGGTCGAGGCAGATCACCAGCCGATGGCCCTGGTCACCGCGAACGGCCGCAGCCTCCGCCTCCGGGTGCTCGGGGGTGATGCCGGCCTTCTCCAGCAGCCGCCGGATCCGCAGCACAGCCTCCTCATCCAGACAGGGATGATGCAGACCCGCGGCGGCTCGCAACCAGGTGGTTTCGCCGCCGGGCAGGCGCACCTGCAGCCGCTGGTCGGAGAGCAGTTCCACCTCCGCCCCGAGGCTCACCAGCAGGGCCTCCACCTGGGAGGTGCGCAGGCCATGCTGCAACGGATGGGCATAGAGGGCCTGCAGGGTTCGCCGGTGCTGGGACTTCATCGCCGCCACGGGGCAAGGGGCCGGCGGGACCCTATGCACAGCCGGCGACCGCCAGGCCAGGATGCAGCTCGCCCGCGCCAACACTGCAGCAGCGGCGGCGAAGTAGAAGGCGGCGGCGGGGGCGGCGGCGAACCAATCCTGGACAGTGGGGCTATGGTGTTGACAAGGCAATGGATGAAGCGGTCACCAACGGCCCTCGCCATCGCCACTCACGCCAGTCACAGCTTCCACTTCAGCTCTACGACTCCG
>RGNC01000205.1 GCA_010029175.1 Synechococcaceae bacterium WB8_1B_136
AAGATCGTGGAGATGGGGGCCTCCCTGGCCAAGCAGGGCGGCAGCAGCCTGTTCCTCTACACGGCGCTGATCTCGATCAACCTGGCGGTGCTCAACGCCCTGCCGCTGCCCCTGCTGGATGGCGGCCAGTTCCTGCTGCTGCTGATCGAGGGCCTGCGGGGCCGGCCCCTGCCGGAGAAGTTCCAGCTGGCCTTCATGCAGTCGGGCTTTGTGTTCCTGGTGGGCCTGAGCGTGGTGCTGATCGTGAAGGACACCAGCCAGCTGGCGGCGGTGCAGCAGCTGCTGGGCCGCTGACCCTCGCCGCCCCGACTCCTCTCCGCCATGCCCCGCTTCCCCTCAGCCAAAACGCGGGCACCGCAACTGCTCGAGCGCCTGGGGGAGCTCTATCCCCACGCCACCTGCTCGCTCGACTGGCGCAACCCCTACGAGCTGCTGATCGCCACGATGCTCTCGGCCCAGTGCACCGATGAGCGGGTGAATCAGATCACCCCGGCCCTGTTCGAACGCTTCCCCGATGCCGCCGCCGCCGCGGCAGTGGAGCCGGCCGAGGTGGAGCCCTACGTGAAATCGGCCGGGTTCTTCCGCAACAAGGCCAAAGCCATCGTGGCCAGCTCGCGGCTGCTGATGGAGCGCCACGGCGGTGAGGTGCCCCGCACCATGGAGGAGCTGCTGGAGCTGCCGGGGGTGGCCCGCAAAACCGCCTCCGTGGTGCTGGCCTGGTGCTTCGGCATCAACGCCGGCGTCACCGTGGACACCCACGTGAGCCGCCTGGCCCAGCGGCTGCGACTCACCCGCAAAACCGAGCCGCGCCAGATCGAGCCCGACCTGATGAAACTGGTACCCCAGGCCGACTGGCAGAACCTCTCGATCCGGCTGATCTTCCATGGCCGGGCGGTGTGCACGGCCCGCAGCCCCAAGTGCCCCAGCTGCCCCATCGCCGACCTCTGTCCCAGCCACACCCCGAAGAGGTAGGCTCAACCATCACTGCATTACGAGATCCAGGCCGCATGGCGAAGAAGTCGATGATCGCGCGCGACGTCAAGCGCCAGAAGCTGGTGGAGCGCTACGCCGCCAAGCGCGCCGCCCTGATGGCCGCCTTCGAAGCCGCCGCCGACCCCATGGAGCGCCTGGAGATCCACCGCAAGATCCAGGGCCTGCCCCGCAACAGCGCCAAGGTGCGCCTGCGCAACCGCTGCTGGGCCACCGGCAAGCCCCGTGGCGTGTACCGCGATTTCGGCCTGTGCCGCAACCAGCTGCGCGAACGTGCCCACAAGGGCGAACTGCCGGGCGTGGTCAAGTCGTCCTGGTGATCCCCCGCGGCAGCTGGCCGCTGCCACCAAATCCTTCAGGGCGTCCGCGGACGTCCTTTTTTTGTGGCTGCCGGCGCCGGCTCATCAACCATTCCAAAGAGAACAAGGGCAGTTCCCGCAGGTCTTGATGGCCGGATGCGAGAATGGCGTTTGACAACAAAACGGACATAAGCCCAAGTGCAAGGTCACACTCAGTCGATCTCCTTCGATGGTCGGGAGATCCGGCTGACCACCGGTCGGTTCGCTCCCCAGGCTGGGGGCTCGGTGATGGTCGAATGCGGAGATACGGCTGTTCTGGTCACCGCCACCCGCTCCGGCGGCCGTGAAGGCATCGACTTCCTCCCCCTGATCTGCGACTACGAGGAGCGGCTGTACGCCGCTGGTCGCATCCCCGGCAGCTTCATGCGGCGCGAGAGCCGCCCCCCGGAGCGCGCCACCCTGATCGCCCGCCTGATTGATCGGCCGATGCGGCCGCTGTTCCCCGGCTGGCTGCGGGACGACCTGCAGATCGTGGCCACCTGCATGTCGCTCGATGAGCGGGTGCCGCCCGACGTGCTCGCCGTGACCGGCGCCTCCCTGGCCACCCTGCTGGCCAAGATTCCCTTCCACGGCCCCATGGCGGCCGTGCGGGTAGGTCTGCTGGGCGACGATTTCGTGCTCAACCCCAGCTACCGCGAGATCGAGCGCTCCGAGCTGGATCTGGTGGTGGCCGGCACCCCCCAGGGCGTGATCATGGTGGAGGCGGGCGCCAACCAACTGCCCGAACAGGATGTGATCGAAGCCATCGACTTCGGCTACGAAGCGGTGTGCGAACTGATCAAGGCCCAGCAGACGCTGCTCAAGGAGCTGGGCATCGAACAGGTGATCCCCGAGCCCAAGGCTGAAGACGACACCCTGCCCAAATTCCTGGAGAAGGAATGCGCCAAGGGCATCGGTGAGGTGCTCAAGCAGTTCACCCAGACCAAGACCGAGCGCGACGAGAAGCTCGATGCCATCAAGGCTGAGGTGAGCGAGAAGATCGCCGCCCTCAAGGACGACGACGCCGTGAAGGTGGCTGTCAGCAGCAACGGCAAGGCCCTGGGCAACAGCTACAAGAGCCTCACCAAGAAGCTGATGCGCGAGCAGATCCTCAAGGAGGGCAAGCGCGTGGATGGCCGCAGCCTCGATGAGGTGCGTCCGATCAGCGCCGCCGCTGGCGTGCTGCCCAAACGCGTGCATGGCTCGGGCCTGTTCCAGCGCGGACTCACCCAGGTGCTCTCCTGCGCCACCCTCGGCACCCCGAGTGATGCCCAGGAGATGGACGATCTCAACCCGTCCACCGAGAAGACCTACCTGCACCACTACAACTTCCCGCCCTACTCCACCGGCGAAACCAAGCCGATGCGCAGCCCCGGCCGCCGCGAAATCGGCCACGGCGCCCTGGCGGAGCGGGCCCTGGTGCCCGTGCTGCCCAGCAAGGAGAGCTTCCCCTACGTGCTGCGGGTGGTGTCAGAGTGCCTCAGCTCCAACGGCTCCACCTCCATGGGCTCGGTCTGCGGCAGCACCATCGCCCTGATGGATGCGGGCGTGCCCCTCAAGGCCCCGGTGAGCGGCGCCGCCATGGGTCTGATCAAGGAGGGCGAGGAGGTGCGCATCCTCACCGACATCCAGGGCATCGAGGACTTCCTCGGCGACATGGACTTCAAGGTGGCGGGCACTGAAAAGGGGATCACCGCCCTGCAGATGGACATGAAGATCACCGGTCTTGAGG
>RGNC01000206.1 GCA_010029175.1 Synechococcaceae bacterium WB8_1B_136
TGCTGGCGCAGGGCCTGCAGCAGGGCTTGGGCCAGCTGGAGGTCACCGGCCTGCAGCTGCGCCCGGTAGAGGATCACCCCCACCCGCGCTCCGGGCTCCTTGCGCCAGTCGTGGGGGGCAGGGTCCGCCAGGGGGCTGACCTCAGCCAGCGCTGGCGTGTCCCCCCGCAACAGGGCCGCCATGGTGTCGAGCACCTGGCCGAGATTGGCGTCGCCACCCTCCCGCAGGCAGCGACCGATGGCGACCGCCTGGGCTGCATCCCCGTTGCCCAGCTCCGCCAAGGCCAGTTCCTCATCGGCGGTGCCGGCAGCCACGAGCAGCAACCGCTGGGGAGCCGATTCAGCCCACCATCGCAGCTGCTCCAGGCCATAGCTCCAGTGGCCGCGACCACCGAGCAGGCGCACCAACACCAGGCGGGTGTGCTGGAGGCTGGTGCGGATGTAGTGATCCAGCACCGCCGGATGCTGGATCAGGGCCAGGTTCAGCCCCCGCAGCTCCACACCGGCCCCCAGTCGATCCGGATTGGCCTTGAGCAGGGCGGCCATCGCCGCCAGATCCGTGTCGGCACTGCTCAGGACCACCGCGGCGGCGGCGGGCTGCTCGATGAACAGCGGCCCCTCACTGGAGTTGCTTCCGCCGGGAACCGCTGCGAGCCGATGCATGCCCCCATCATCGGTGCTGGCGATGAGAGGATGGCCCCACGTTTGACCCCCTCGGTCGACGGGACGCCGCAGCCGCGCCTGCCGCCTGCTCCTCACGCCCCTTCATGCACCAGTTTCTCCCCTACGCCTGGTTTGGCGGTCGCTGCGTTCCCTTTGCCGAAGCCACCCTCTCGGTGGCCACCCATGCCCTGCACTACGGCACCGGCGCCTTCGGCGGCATGCGCGCCCTGCCAAACCCCAGCGATCCCGGAGAGATCCTGCTGTTCCGGGCCGACCGCCACGCCCGCCGCCTGAGCCAGAGCGCTCGGTTGTTGCTCACCGAGCTCAGCGAGGAGACGATCCACAGCGCCATCCATCAGTTCCTGCAGGCCAACAGGCCCAGCTGCCCGGTGTATCTGCGCCCGTTCGTCTACACCAGCGATCTGGGCATCGCCCCCCGCCTGCACAACATCGAGACCGATTTCCTGATCTACGGTCTCGAGCTGGGCGATTACCTCTCGCCGGAAGGGGTGAGTTGCCGCATCAGCTCCTGGACCCGCCAGGAGGATCGCTCCCTGCCCCTGCGCGGCAAGATCAGCGGCGCCTACATCACCAGTTCCCTCGCCAAAACCGAAGCGGTAAAGAGCGGGTTCGATGAGGCTCTGCTGCTCAACAGCCGCGGCAAGGTGAGCGAAGCCAGCGGCATGAACCTGTTTCTGGTGCGCGATGGCGTGCTGATCACCCCCGGCGTGGATCAGGACATCCTCGAGGGCATCACCCGCGCCAGTGTGCTCGAACTGGCCCGGGCCATGGGCATCCCCACCCTGGAACGCCCCGTCGACAAGAGCGAGCTGTTCATCGCCGACGAGGTGTTCCTCAGCGGCACCGCCGCCAAGGTCACGCCGGTGCGGCGGGTGGAAACCACCGACCTCAGCAGCGAGCGGCCGGTGATGAACGCCATCCGCGAGCGCCTCACGGCGATCACAGAGGGCCGCGATCCCGCCTATGACCACTGGGTCACCCGCGTGCGACTGGACGCTTGATGAGCACCACCGCCAGCGTCAGCATCCACCGGCGCCTCGGTTTCCTGGATCGGCTGCACAGCCCGGAGCGGCCGGTGCTGGTGTTCGATGGCGCCACGGGCACCTCGCTGCAGCAGATGAATCTCACCGCCGATGATTTCGGCGGGGCGGCCCTGGAGGGCTGCAACGAGAACCTGGTGTTCACCCGGCCCGATGCGGTGCAGGCGGTGCATCGCCAGTTCCTGGAGGTGGGCGCCGATGTGATCGAGACCGACACCTTCGGTGCCGCCTCGATCGTGCTCGCCGAGTACGACCTGCAGGATCAGGCCTTCGCGATCAACAAGCGGGCCGCTGAGCTCGCCCGGGAGATGGCGGATGCCTACTCCACGCCGGAAAAGCCGCGCTTCGTGGCGGGCTCGATGGGTCCCACCACCAAGCTGCCCACCCTGGGCCACGTGGGCTTCGATGAGTTGCGTGAGTCGTTCGCCGAGCAGGCCGAGGGCCTGATCGCCGGCAACGTGGACCTGTTCATCGTGGAAACCTGCCAGGACGTGCTGCAGATCAAGGCGGCGCTGCAGGGCATCGAGCAGGCCTTCGCCAAGACCGGCCAGCGGCGGCCGCTGATGGTGAGCGTGACCATGGAGACCACCGGCACGATGCTGGTGGGCTCAGACATCGCCGCGGTGGTGGCGATCCTGGAGCCGTTCGCGATCGATGTGCTCGGCCTGAACTGCGCCACGGGCCCCGAGCAGATGAAGGAGCACGTGCGCTATCTGAGTGAGCACAGCCCCTTTGTGGTGAGCTGCATTCCCAATGCTGGCCTGCCGGAGAACATCGGCGGCGTGGCCCACTACCGGCTCACGCCCCTGGAGATGAAGATGCAGCTGCTGCACTTCGTGGAAGACCTTGGGGTGCAGGTGATCGGCGGCTGCTGCGGCACCACCCCGGCCCACATCGGCGCCCTGGCGGAGCTGGCCGCCGAGCTCAAGGCCGCCCCGCGTGCCGTACGCACCCCCGAACTGCGCCAGAGCGCCAGCGATCCCCGCCCGGCCCTGGCCTATGAGCCGGCGGCGGCCTCGATCTACGGCACCACGCCCTATCTGCAGGACAACTCCTTCCTGATCATCGGCGAGCGGCTGAATGCCAGCGGCTCCAAGAAGGTGCGCGAACTGCTGGCCGAGGAAGACTGGGATGGCCTGGTGGCCGTGGCCCGCGGCCAGGTGAAGGAGAACGCCCACGTGCTGGACGTGAACGTCGACTATGTGGGGCGCGATGGCGAGCGCGACATGCGCGAGTTGGTGAGCAGGCTGGTGACGAACGTGAACCTGCCACTGATGCTCGATTCCACCGAGTGGCAGAAGATGGAGGCCGGCCTGAAGGTGGC
>RGNC01000207.1 GCA_010029175.1 Synechococcaceae bacterium WB8_1B_136
CTTCTGTGGCCCACCTTGACAACGTCGACGACACGCGACTGATCATCGACAGAGTAGATGACCCGATAGTTGCCTTGGCGGACACGATAGAGATTCGACCTGCCCGCGAGCTTTTCAACCCCTGATGGTCGTGGCTGAGTTGCCAGTGAGTTAATCTTCTCAATCAGTCGAGACAACGTTGCATTGTCCGATACGCCTTGCAGCTCCTTAGCAGCTGATGACTTAATTGTGAGGCTATATGCGGCCACTATCTCTTAGGATTGTGACGAACTCTTCAAAGCTAGTACTTTGCTCTGTCTCCCTCTGATCAGCGTCTCTTAAATCATCAGCATCTTCGGCCAAAGTCATGCGAACCGCTTCATTGACCATGTCAGATATTGAGCGGTTACATGCAGCAGCTCTTAAGCGCAGTGCGCGATGCACATCCGCGTCGAAGTAGACCGTGGCCCGTTTTGTTTCATCCATGCTACGACCTTAGCGCTTTGACGTAATGACGTCAAGACGACACAGCCCCTCCCGCTTCAGGTGATCGGGCGGCCACCCCGTTGGGGTGCTGGGCCAGCACGCGCAGCAGCGGTTCGATGAACTGGTCGACGGTGGGAACGGGCATGGGACTGCTGCACATCGGGCGATCAGAACTGTTCGGATCACCAGCCCGGTTCGCTGCTCAACTCGGAGAGATCCGTGGCCATCCCGTCCAGGATCGATTCACGCAGGCCGGGAATCGAAACCAGTTGCCGTGTTTCCTGGATGGCTCGCCATTCCACTTCCGTACTGGCTTGGCTGGATCTGGTCGCGTCATAACTTGGTACGGCGTCTCGCAGGACCATCGCTTCGTCAGGTCGGAGCGTGGCGATGGCAGTCGACGAACGCCTGGATCTCAAGCTCAGCGCAGCCGACAAGCAGTTGGAGCTCGACGCCATCCTGATCGCAGCGCCAGACAGATCGCGAACCTAGCCTTACCTGATAATGCCAGGGTTGCCAGCGCCATGAGCCGCCCAGTCGACTGCTCCATCACCAGCAAGGGCCAGGTGACCATTTCCAAGGCCCTGCGGCAGCAGCTGGGGCTCGCCAGGGGCAGCTGCGTGACCTTCACGCTCGTGGGGGATCACCTCGAAGTACGGGCCTGGAAACCCGAACAGCGGCTTCCGGCCAGTGGCTTTGGCCTGCTCAGCAGCACGAGGCCGCCCGTGCCGGCCAACTTTGATCCGGCCAGCCTGCTGCAGCCGTGATCGGACTCGACACCAACGTGCTGGCTCGCTACTTCGTGGCCGAGCAGCCTGGCAACTGATCGAGTCGGGCCAGGCCCTGTTTCCGCCCAAAACTGTGGCCCTGGAGCTGGAGTGGGTGTTGCGGGGCTACTACGGTTTCAGTGCCGAGAAGGTGCTGCAGGTCTATGCAGACCTCCTCGCACACCCTGCGTCCCCATCGAAGACCGACCGGCCCTGGAGCAGGCCATCAGCAGTGTCGACACCGTCCGCGCCCTCCGGGATGAAGTGGACGGTTGAAGCTTGTCCTCAAGTCCTACCTGCTCCTGGCGGCTCTCACGCCGTACGTCCACACCGCCGCCATGCCGCGTACAGTATCCCGTACAGGCCTGCGCCGATCCCCGTGGACGCCATCTCCTACACGGCCGCCCGGGCCAACCTGACCCAGACCATGAACCGCGTCTGCGGCGACCACGAGCCACTGATCATCACCCGCAGCGGCCAACCCTCGGTGGTGATGCTCTCGCTCGACGACTACAAGGCCCTGGAGGAAACCGCCTACCTGTTGCGCTCTCCCACCAATGCCCGACGCCTCCTCGATGCCATCGACAGCCTGGAGGCAGGCCGGGGCCAGGAGCGCTCCTTGCCAGAAGCCCTGCCGGAATGAAGCTGGTCTTCGCGGAACAGGCCTGGGAGGACTATCTCTACTGGCAAGCGACGGACCGCAAGCTCACCAAGCGCATCCATGCGCTGATCCAGGAAGCCTCGCGCACGCCGTTCGAAGGTACGGGAAAACCTGAGCCCCTCCGCCATGCCCTTTCCGGCTACTGGTCGCGGCGCATCAACGATGAGCACCGCATGGTCTACAAGGTGGAGGGCGATGCCTTGTTGATTGCCCAGCTTCGCTATCACTACTGAGTTCCCCCAACCCCATGAGTACCGACGCCAATCGCATCGTTCAGAAGCTGTGGAGCTACTGCACCGTGCTGCGCGACGACGGGCTCTCCTATGGCGACTACCTGGAGCAGTTGAGTGTGCTGCTGTTCCTCAAGCTCGCCCACGAGCAAACGCAGCCTCCCTGGAACCAAGCCTCGCCGATCCCCGACGGCTACGACTGGAGCACCCTGGTGGGCCGCGATGGCGTGGAGCTGGAGCTGGAGACGCAATACCGCCGCGTGCTTGAACACCTCGGCAAGCAGCACGGCCTGCTGGGCCTGGTGTTTCGCAAAGCGCAGAACAAGATTCAAGATCCGGCCAAGCTCAAGCGGCTGATCTCTGATCTGCTCGCCAAGGAGCAATGGCTGCGCCTCGATGCCGACATCAAAGGCGACGCCTACGAAGGCCTGCTGGAGCGCAACGCCCAGGACACCAAATCGGGCGCGGGCCAATACTTCACGCCCCGGCCGATCATCGACGCGATCATGGCCTGCCTGGCCCCCCAGCCCGGCGAAACGATGATCGATCCCGCCTGCGGCACCGGCGGTTTTTTGATCGCGATGTATCTGCACATCGTCAACACCTTCACAGAGATGACGCGCGAACAGCGCGATCACCTGCGCCATGAGGCCCTGCATGGCGTCGACATCGTGCAATCGGTGATACGGCTCTGCGCCATGAACCTGCTGCTGCACAACGTGGGGCCCACCGCCGCCCAGCTCGACGCCAAACGCCGGGAGCTGCTGGATCACGACGCCAATCCTGACCAGGTGGCCAAGCAGCTCGACGATCTGCTGCCCGTGCGCACTGACGATGCCCTGCGCGAACTGAGCACCGTCCGCTACGACATCGTCGCCACCAACCCGCCCTTTGGCCGCAAGTCGTC
>RGNC01000208.1 GCA_010029175.1 Synechococcaceae bacterium WB8_1B_136
GGGTCACGCTGATGCGGGAGGTGCCGGCCGGGGTGGGCGTGAGCTACGGCCATCGCTTTGTCACCCGCCGCCCCAGCCGTCTGGCGGTGGTGGGCATCGGCTACGCCGACGGTGTGCCGCGCCTGCTCTCCAATCGCCTGGAGGTGCTCTGGCGCGGTGCTCGCCTGCCCCAGGTGGGCGCCATCACCATGGACCAGCTGGTGCTCGATGCCACCGATGCGCCCGATCTGGAGCTGGGCAGCGTGGTGACGCTGCTGGGCGACGACGGGTCCGGTGCCTACCTGTCGCCGGAAGCCTGGAGCGAGCCCTGCGGCACCATCCCCTGGGAGATCCTCTGCGGTTTCAAGCACCGTCTGCCCCGGGTGGCCCTGAGCCGCTGGAGAGGTGGCTGAGTGGTTGAAAGCGGCTCCCTGCTAAGGAGTTACAGGAGGCAACTTCTGTCGAGGGTTCGAATCCCTCCCTCTCCGTTCTGAAGAGCAGACTGGTGGTTTCCGGACCTTCCAGACTGCCCGACAACGAAAACCATCACTGGGTTGAGGGGCTCAGGAGATTCCTCCCCCTGTCATGTGCTGCAAGGCCTGGCTGGGGAAGACCTGGCTTGCACCCGTGCCTGCATTCCTGTGTCACCGCTGAACCGTTGCTCTGGCGCCTTGTCAGCATGTTCCGCAGGCGAGTTCAGGGGACTTCCAGCGGAACCGAGCAGGTGTGGCAGTCGCTGGAGCGGATCTGGGCGAAGCGATCCTCAGGACTGATGGCGTCGGTTACCGGCTTTGCACCAGGGCCACGGCCCGAGACAGCGTGAGGCCCATCACGTCGTAGATCAAGAAGCCGTGGCCAAGAATTAAAACCCTTGCCCGTGCGGAGTTTCCCTTGATGGCGCTGATGGAGGCCGAAAAAACCGAAGAGAACGAAGCAACGAAATAATCGATCGGTCGTGGCTTTTCGCCTTCGCAGTCCAGGGAGAACAAGGGATGATTCCTGCCCCTGGCGAATGTGTCGAGTCGCCAATAAATCCAGCCCCAGACCAACAGGGAATAGGGCAAGAAGAGTAGAAGTTGTGAGATCAGAAGAAACCGCGAAGTCAGCGAGTCGAAAACCAGGATGTTCAGCCCAATCAGCTGGATGACCATCCTAAAGATGATATAGATCCCCAAGCCGTCCAAGCAGTGGCGCTCCCAGGCTGGCTTGTTCGGGCAGCACAGGAGGTAGATCAGTGGCAGGAGAATCACTGGGGCCATCGCATAGGCGTGATCGGCCACAAACGACTCAAACCACGCAAGCACAGCGACTGCCCCGTGGATGCCAGCGAGAGACTGGATGTTGGAGTTAAAGAAGAAGACCTGGAGGCCCAGCAAGATATCAACGGCCAGGAAGAAGAGGATTTCCCACCTGCTCAGCAGATGGCGAACCGGGGTGGAGCGATGCTGTCCAGTCATGGCTCCACAACCTCCAGCAAATCCTCAATCCCGCAATCCAGCACCGTCACGATCTTGGAGGCCAGATCCAGCGACAGTGCCGATGCCGCCTTGTCGTCGGTTCGTGCCAGGCGGGTGATGGTGGTTGCCGCGACACCCGCCTGCACCGCCAATCCGTTCATCGTGATCGGCCTCTCCCCCGCCTCGGCGCGACGCAGATTTGCCTTGGCGATCGCCTTGGCCAGGGTGAGACGAACATGCTTTGCCATCGATGACACCATAACTCAAGTGCCAATCCATGCAACCAGCGCCTGAGGGAATCAGTGCCTAGTGCCTGGTGCTATGTCAGGCCCCGGCCAGGCCGACGGCGACGCACGCGCCTCAGGTTGGGGTGATGGACGGCTCTCGCAGCCGGCAGGCTTCCGCCAGTTGCCGGGTGAGCTCGGGCAGCAGCTGCTCATCGGCGGCCAGGGCGGCTCCTTCGCTGAACGCCACCAGCAGAAACGGCTGGTGGTGGGGCAGCTCCACGTAGGCGGCATCGTGGCGGGCCTGGCTCATCCAGCCGGCCTTGCTCCAGAGCCTGGCGCCCTCGGGCAAGCCGCCGCCGATGAAGCCATCCACCTGGTTCTCCGGATCGGCGGCGCGCTCGGCGGGATCCAGGGATCGCGCCAGCAGCTCCTGCATGCGGCTGCAGGCCGCCGGCGACACCAGCGCCCCGGCCATCACCCCATGCAGCAGCCGGGCGGTGAGATCGGTGCTGAGGCGGTTGCGGTTCTCCAGCTCCGCTCCATAGAACTGGCGCTCACGGCCGTAGGGCCCGTCGCTCCAGGTTTTCTGGCAGGCGTTGCAGCCGCTCCACTCGGGCCAGCCCAGCTCGGCAAACCACCGGTTCACCAGTTGCCGCTGCTCGCTCCAGCGCTCAAAGGCGCCCGGGGGCAGCTCCGGGCCACTGCCGGTGCCGGTGAGCAGATCCACCACCATGGCGGTGGCGTCGTTGCTGGAGTGGCGGATCATGTCAGCCAGGGCCCGGCGCAGCTCTGGCCCGTCGTCGATCAGTTGCCGCTGCAGCCAGGCCTCGGCGGCAACGAGATAGAGCAGTTTCACCACGCTGGCGGGGTAGCGCAGCCGTTGGCCGTTCCAGTGGGCTCCAGCCACAGGCTGTTGCCAGAACGCTGCACTCGTGTCGGCGTGGACGCCGCTCTGGCGCTGGCTGCGCCCGTAGCGCAGCCAGCTCACCGACAGCTGGGCCCCCAGGCCCGGACGGCCATCCGCTTCAAGGCTGCCGATGGCATTGCCGAGAATCAGATCCATCGCCCCATCCGGGCTGTAGAACGCCATCAGATCCCCAGGAGCAATGGCGAGATTAGGCAGCCTGGCCCCAGGCACTCCCGCGGCGTTGGAGTTGCTGCATCCAGGCCGTCTCTGGCGCCTGGGGGGAAGCCTGGATCTCTACAGCCGGCCACGCGGCCCTGGCCTGGCCACCCAGGCGGCGGCCGGGCGGGTTCTGGAGCTGCTGGAGCGTGATGCCGGAGGCTGCGGGCGGCTGCGGGTGCGGCTGCTGGAGGATGGCTATCCCGGCTGGGTCGA
>RGNC01000209.1 GCA_010029175.1 Synechococcaceae bacterium WB8_1B_136
TGCGGTGATGGCCGGCGGCCAGCCACAACCCCGGGATCGCACTGGGCCCAAGCAGGGGCCCTTCATCGGGGGTGTGGGGCCGGAATCCCCACCAGCGCTCCATCGGCGGCCAGCTGCTGGCGGCGGGCAACAGTGAGGCAATGCCGCTCTGCAGTTGGCACTGGCCGGCTGGAGTGAGCCCCTCGCTGAAGCCCGCCTCGGGTTCGCTGGTGGCCCCCACCACCAGCAGGCCGTCCTCGCGAGACACCAAATAGGTGCCCGGTCCGAAGATCACCCGCTGCAGGGCGTCGCGGGGACCCTGCAGCGACAGCATCTGCCCCTTCACCGGAGCGATCGGCAGCTCGGGCAGTAGCTGGGCGCTCCAGGCTCCACAGGCCAGCACGGCCCTGGTGGCCGGCAGGCTGCTCTCCTGGCCCTCGGCGCCGCGCAGCCGCACGCCCGTGAGTGCGCCCGTGGGTCCCTGTTCCAGGGCCAGCACCTCGGCTCCCTCCTGGAAGGTCACCCCCAGGCCCACGCAGGCCCGCTCCAGGGCCCGCATCAGCTGGCGGCGGTTGTCGATCTGGCCGTCCTGCTCGAACAGCAGCCCCGCCTGCCAGTCCGGTCCGATGCCGAGGATCTCCCGCTCCAGGCCGGCGCGATCCAGGACCTGGCCGAAGCGGGCCGTGGGGTAGGCGTCGCGCTCGGCGGTGGTGCGGAAGGGCACCACGATGCCGCAGGGCCGCAGGCCGCAGGCCAGGCCGGCATCGGCTTCGATCTGGGCCACCCAGGCGGGGATGCGCTCCAGGCTGCGCTGGCCCAGCTCCAGCAACGGCCCGCTGAGTCCCTCAGCGTGGGGCGCCAACATGCCCGCCGCCACAAAGCCAGCGGCCTCGCTGCGGCGACGACTCAGCACCAGCACCGCCTCCCCGCGCCGGGCCAGCTGATGGGCGATGGCCAGGCCCATCAGGCCGCCACCCAGAACGATCACCGGATCGGTCGCCATGGCTGTCAGGTGATCAAGGGAAACACCGTGGCTCCATAGCGTTTCATGGCGGGGTCGCCGCTGACCAGAATCAGCGGTTCCTGCCGGGCCTGGGCCACCAACAGCCGATCGAAGGGGTCGAAGCCCTGCGGCTCCGCTGGCAGCGTGGCGAGGGCCAGCAGGTGATGGTTCTCCACCGGCAACCAGCGCATGTTCAGCCGGTTCACCTCGGCAGGCAGGGCCGCCAGGTCGATCTCCAGCCATCCGGCGGCCTGTTTTTCCGCCAGTTCCCAGAGGGAACCCTGGCTCACATACACCTCCGCTCCGGGTTCCTGCAGCATTGCCACGCCCCAGGCGGGCAGCCGCGGATCGCCGGCGAGCCACCAGAGCAGCAGCTCGGTGTCCAGGAGATAGCGGCTCACGGCAACTGGCGATTGAAGTGATCGCCCAGGCGGATGCGGCCAGCCCAGCTGCCGGGGTTGTGGAGGCTGCTGGGCCACTCCCGCCAGGGCACCAGCTGGGCCACGGGGATCCCGGCGCGGGCGATCAACACCGGTTCGCCGGCTTGCACCCGCTGCAGCAGCTGCGACAGCTGGGTTTTGGCCTCGTGCACATTCACGCAGACGGCCTGCGGCTGGTGCTGGGGCTGGTTGGGGGGTGGCGGCAAGGCCTGCGCTGGCGATGGCTTAGCTAAGACTTAGCCATCGCCAGCAGGGTTGTCAGACGCAGTCCGGCGCCGTCGCGCCCGGAGCCTTTCCATAGGATCGGGCAACGCACAGGAGCAGGAGATCACGCCATGGCAGGGGCCGCCGCCACCGCAGATGCCGCCACGCAGGCCAGCGCCGCGCCCCAGGCCGCCTGGGAGGCCGTGATCGGCCTGGAAACCCACGTGCAGCTGGGTACGAACAGCAAGATTTTCACCTGCGCCTCCACCGCCTTCGGCGACGACCCCAACACCCACATCGATCCGGTGGTGTGCGGGCTGCCGGGCACGCTACCGGTGCTCAATCAGAAGGTGCTCGAGTATGCAGTGAAGGCTGCCATGGCCCTCAACCTGCAGATTGCAGAGCACAGCAAGTTTGATCGCAAGCAGTATTTCTATCCCGATCTGCCCAAGAACTACCAGATCTCCCAATACGACGAACCGATCGCCGAAGATGGCTGGATCGAAGTGGAGGTGGCTGAAAAGGGCAAGGACACCTATCTCAAAAAGATCGGCATTGAGCGGCTGCACATGGAGGAAGATGCCGGCAAGTTGGTGCATGCCGGCAGCGATCGCCTGGCCGGCTCCACCCACTCGCTGGTGGATTACAACCGCGCCGGTGTTGCCCTGGCGGAAATCGTGAGCAAGCCGGATCTGCGCACTGGTCGAGAGGCGGCGGAGTATGCCTCGGAGATTCGCCGCATCATGCGCTATCTGGGCGTGAGCGATGGCAACATGCAGGAGGGCTCCCTGCGCTGCGACGTGAACATCTCCGTGCGCCGCGGGCCCGATGCCCCCTTCGGCACGAAGGTGGAGATCAAGAACATGAACTCCTTCTCCGCCATTCAGAAGGCGATCGATTACGAAATTCAGCGCCAGATCAAGGCCTATGAGGCCGGCGAGCCGGTGGTGCAGGAAACACGCCTCTGGGATGAGGGCAAGCAGCTCACCAAGAGCATGCGCGGCAAGGAGGGTGCCAGCGACTACCGCTACTTCCCCGATCCCGATCTGGGCCCGATTGAGGTGAGTGTGGAGCAGCGCGAGGCCTGGCGGGCTGCCCTGCCGGAGCTGCCCGCTGCCAAGCGCCACCGCTACGCGGAGCAGTTGGGGCTGTCGCAATACGACGCCCGGGTGCTCACCGATGAACGGCCGATGGCGGAATACTTCGAGGCCGCCGTGGCGGCCGGTGCCGATGCCAAGGGCCTGGCCAACTGGATCACCGGCGACATCGCCGCCCATGTGAATGCCAACCGCCTCAACTACGCCGATCTGCCCCTCCGCCCGGAGCAGCTGGCCGAGATGGTGCA
>RGNC01000210.1 GCA_010029175.1 Synechococcaceae bacterium WB8_1B_136
ACCACACTCTAGATCCTCATAGCAACCTTCATAAATTGTAAGAACATCGTTAGGGTCTAGTACAACAGTCACTTCTGAACCTTGACCGCAAGCATCATCACTATATCCATAGTACTCACCATTTACAAATACTGTAAGATAGGTATCTCCAGTGAAATTAAAACAAGTCGATGCTATATTTATAGTACATAAAGATTAGATGAGGTTTTGAAATAGAGTATAAAAGAAACCAACCTGTTATAGTAAGTGGATATACACCAGAGTATGTATAGTTACACTCTGAGAAGTTAATAGTACCACTACTTGTATTAGTAGCAGTATAGTGTTCGCATGCAAACAGGATACTGCTTGATGTAAGGACAACTGTTGCACTGCAAGATTCATCTTGATAACATCCTTCAGTGATTTCGATAGAATCACTTGGTTGAACTAAGACGCTCAGTTCTGAGCCATAGCCGCAAGAGTCATCACTATATGTTACATACTCATCGTTTACGTAGGCGAGAATATAAGTGTCTCCTGTATAGTTGGCACAAGTTGATGCTATATGATATTTTCAAAGTAAGTTAGTTGAGAGTAGCAAGAGTAATGTAAAGTACCTGTTATAATTACCGGCTTATCACCACTGTACTCGTATGAGCAAACTGTGACGTTTTGAGAGCTACTATTGGTACTTTTACCAGCATAAGGCGGACATGAGAAAAGATGTGAAGAAGCTAGTAGCGATCGAGATTTACGTTGACTTTGTTGCTTAGCTGTAACTGGAGAGGTTGAACCAGTACTATAGTGGGAGCTTTTGCTATAGTAGTAGGAACTGTTGTAATAGTAATAGTAGCTGTCATCTTGTTTATTAGGGTTGTAGCAACTCCACTCTGAAGGGCCTATGGTTGGAGCATAGTAGTACGAATAGGCATCAACACCTTCTGAACTGTAAGACTTCATTTTAGACATGGCCCTTGACAACAGCTTTTGTCTCGTGGAAGAGGAAGATGTGTCCCTGAAAGATGTCATTGAACTGGTGTAGTAGTAGGAGCTGTAGTAGGAACTGTAGTAGCTATCGTCACTGCTAAATGAAGACTCTGTAAAGCACATGTCAACTGCAAAAGCACTGAATTGAATTGGATTTGAGTCGCAAGTCACATCACTATACTCTTTCAGAATCACTAGATAGTAGTAAGTTATAATTATGATTATCGTTATGATTATAGAGCTACTAAGTAATTAAGATACCTGATTCCATTAGAACTATATCCTCGATATCTGTGCCTATGTTACACTGAATTGCTGTATTCCTGTCACATGAAAGAGTCGTTACTGGAAATTGATATGGAGTACCTGAACAGTCTGTACTTTCATATATGGTAACAGTAACCCCCTCTGGAGAACAGCTCAACTCAAGCGAGTTCTTAGGACCATCTGGTTGGCAATAGTTTGTAAGATATCCATGTTGAAACATAACTTCACCATAGCATGTTTCGTCGACATAGTAGTTGATGTAAACATATGAAGGACCATATGTTGGATACGCAGTAGGAGAGAGAGTTGTAGGAAAAAACGTAGGGTAAGTAGTTGACGAATTAGATGGTTGAGCAGGATAACATCTCGTTTGAGCATAGTAGCCATCAACAGTTGCACCACTTGTTAAGTTTAAGCTGGAAGTATTTAAACAAGCCGTCGCTAGTGGCAAGAAACTGGTTTGTTGACTTGCTGGACAAGTAGCATTGCTGTACTCACTATAGTAGGGAGAGTTAGACTCACAAAAGAATTGACTGCTTTCATTTCCATTGCCGAAACAAACATTCGTCGCTGTTGCAGAGAACTTGACAATAGTTCCAACACATCCAGCGGATGAGTCAGCGTACGATAGTGTTCGTACCGAGTCATCGATATCGATCAGTGCATCGACATTATCGTAAAATGAAGGATTATCAACACATTCTAGACTGTATGCTAAACCAAGATCTGCAAAATAAGTGTCTGATGTAGATATGCATTCAGTGGTATTAGAGCTTAGCTGTCCTAAATATGTAGATGGTTCACATGTAGTACTGTTATACTTGGATACAGCAAAATTACTGGTAGTTGAGTTACAGGTTGCAAGGATTGAAGAGACTGCAATACCGTTACTGTCATACTCAGTAATACAGCTATTTGTTAAGTAACCTACTTGATAGTTGATACCGCCATTTGCATTAACTGTACACGCTTCATCAGCCCAAACAGTAGCAACAGCATAGCCATGTGTAACGTTTGATGGTTGAGGAGTTGGTGCAAGGGTTGGTGAATTATTAGTAATTGAAGGTGCTGATGAGGATGCAGTAGTAAGCCCCGTCGCTCCATTTTTTGCAGCTATCGTGTTTAATTGTTTATCAAACGTACCCGACGAAATGGCTTGTGTTAAAGCACTTGATAGAGTAGTTGCTGATACAGATGAGCTTTGTAGTGTATAACTGATTGTAAGAGCTGGAGTTGTTTGAAGTAATTTTCTCCTTGTTGTTGCATCCTGTACTTGAAAGTTCAAAATATCATCGATTGTTATAGAAATAGAGCTTTGTAAAGAAGCAACTATGGACTCCTTGAAAGTCTTATCGTACTTTTTTTGTTGGTTTAAATAATCACTGTATGGACAGTTTGTAATGGTTTGGACAACTGCTAGTTGAACCGTAGCACTGGATGTAGGCTGAGGAGTTGGTGAGTATTGGCAGGTTGAATCTAAAGTATTAGCACCTGAAATAGTTGTACAATATTCACCGTTACTATCTATAACTGCAGGTTGTGTACCTTCAGAGCACTTATATGAGAAACTGTATGACGTGTTTTGTGGTAGAGATTCTACTAACATGACAGTACCACCACACTCTAGATCCTCATAGCAACCTTCATAAATTGTAAGAACATCGTTAGGGTCTAGTACAACAGTCACTTCTGAACCTTGACCGCAAGCATCATC
>RGNC01000022.1 GCA_010029175.1 Synechococcaceae bacterium WB8_1B_136
CGTGCTCCCCGTCACCCTGGAGGGCAGTGATCCGGTGGTGCAGGCCGGCAACCTGAGCCGCGGCCATCGCCTCCACGCTGGTGCGGTGCCCATCCCCAGCGCCGATGCCTACGCCGAATCCCTTGCCGCTGCTGGTGTGGTGGTGGACCGCGACAGCCGGGGCAGCACCATTCGCACCGCTGTGGAGGCGGCCGCCGTCGCCCTCCAGGCGCGTCCTGATTTCCCCGACGAGCTGGCCGAGGAACTCACCGATCTGGTGGAGGCTCCACTGTTGATCGAGGCTTCTGTGGCCGCGCACTATCTGGCGCTGCCCGCCGAGGTGCTCAGCACCGTGATGCGGGCACACCAGCGCTATGTGCCGCTCTATCGCGAGGGCGCCGCGGTGGATCCCCTCGCCCTCGACGCCGAGGCCTGTCTGCTGCCCCGCTTCCTCTGCATCGCCAACAGTGCGGAAGCTGCCACCGCCACCGTGCGCCGCGGCAATGAACGGGTTCTCAAGGCCCGGCTGGCCGATGCCGACTTCTTCGTCCAGGCCGATCGCGCCGTGGCCAGCATCGATCGCCGTGACCAACTGGCCCGGGTCACCTTTGCGGAGGGGCTGGGGTCGCTGCTCAACCGCGTGGAGCGGCTGGAGTGGCTCACCGACGTGGTGCTGGAGCAGCTTGCACTTCCCGCCGCCACCGCTGGCCATGCGCGCCGCGCCGCCCACCTCTGCAAGCACGATCTGGTGAGCCAGATGGTGGGGGAGTTCCCGGAGCTGCAGGGGGTGATGGGAGGCAAGTATCTGCTGGCAGAAGGTGAACCCCGTGAGGTGGCCCTGGCGGTGCTGGAGCATTACCTGCCGCGGGGCGCCGGCGACGGCCTGCCCGGCTCCGATGCCGGCGCTGTTGTGGCCCTGGCGGAGCGGCTGGAGTTGTTGCTGAGCATCTACGCCAAAGGCGAACGCCCCAGTGGATCCTCCGATCCCTATGCCCTGCGGCGGGCCGGCAACGGCGTGCTGCAGATCCTGTGGAACCGTCGTTGGACCTTGGATCTGCTGCAACTGCTGGAGCGCGCCACGCGCCACTGGGCCCAGCTGCTGCCCCATTTCAAGGTGGAGCCGTCCGCCCTGGCCGTCGAGCTGGGTGAGTTTCTGCGCCAGCGGTTGGTGAGCCTGCTGGAGGACGACGGGGTGGATGCTGATCTGGTGCAGGCGGTGGCCGGTGAGGCGGTGCCGCTGGAACGGGTGATTCGTGATCCGGCCGATGCTCGAGTTCGGGCTGATTTGCTGGTGGCCTTGCGCCGCAGTGGGGATCTGGTTGCCGTTCAGGCGGTGGTGACCCGGGCTGCGCGCCTGGCCGACAAGGGTGAGCTGGACATCGGGGTGCTCAGCGCCACGGACGTGGTGGATCCAGAGCTGTTCGAGCAGACGAGCGAAGCCGGCATGCTGACGGTGCTCAACAGCCTCGAGCCGATCGCCACCGGCAGCAGCGCCGATCGCTACGCCGAGCTGGCCCGTGGACTCACGGCGGGGGCCTCAGCCCTGGCCGCCTTCTTCGACGGCGACCAGAGTGTGATGGTGATGGCGGACGATTTGGCCATCCGTCGCAATCGACTCAACCTGCTCGCGGTGCTGCGCAACCAGGCCTCGGTGCTGGCCGACTTCAGTCGCATCAATGGCTGAAGTCGGCCGCTGATCGGGCCTATTGGCCAGCCAACACCGGCTCCCGCTGCTCCTCGCTGGCCGCCGGCTTCTGGCCGCGCACCTTGATGCCCCCCTTAATGGTGCTCACCGCCAACATGGCGTTCACCTCGGCTTCATCGCGCACGGCGCTGGGCACCGGCTTGTAACCCTGGGGAGCCAGGGCATTGCCGCGCAACACCGAACCCAGGGTGAGCAGCGTGAGCTTGAGCTGCTGCCAGGGATTCATCATCACCACCCGCTTGTAGAGGTAGCTGTCGAAGGTGAGCCGCTGCACGTCCTTGTCGTCGCACATTTCCACGAACGCTTCGCGGGCCGCATCGTTGCGATAGAAGATGTTCTGCAGGAGTTCCAGCACCTTGTAGGTGGCGCCGTACTGGCGATCCCACTTCTTCAGATATTTCTTGAGATCAGCCTCGCTGGGGATGCGCTGGCCGCCCTGGCTCGCCTCCACGATCTGCTCAGCGCACATGCGGCCGCTCTTGGCGGCGAAGTAGATGCCTTCGCCGGAACTCTTGGTGACGTACCCCGCGGCATCACCCACCAGGGCCATGCGCCCCACCACCCGGCGCGGACGCGGATGCTCGGGGATGGGATGGGCCTCCACCTTGATCACTTCACCGTTCACCAGGCGCTTCTTGGCCCGCTCGCGGATGCCCTCCTGCAGGCTCTTGATCAGCCCCTGGTTCTCCTGCATGGTGCCGGTGCCCACGGCCACGTGGTCGTACTTGGGAAACACCCAGGCGTAGAAGTCGGGCGACACATCGGTGCCCACATACATCTCTGCCAGGCTTTCGTAGTACTTCATCTCCTCAGGCGGCAGCTTGATCCGCTCCTGGAAGGCGATGGCCACGTTGTAGTCGCCGGCGTCCATGGCCTTGGCCACGCGGCTGTTGGCACCATCGGCACCGATGATCAGATCCACCTCCAGCGTCTTGGTCTCGCCGGTGGCCTCACCCGCCGCGTAGTCGGAGTAGGTGAGAGTGTAGGGGCCCTGGCGGTTGGCACCGGTGTCGATCTTGGTGACCAGACCATTCACCAGGTGGGCGCCCAGGTCGGCGGCGCGGTCGCGCAGGAAGGCATCCATCACCTCGCGGCGGCACATGCCGATGTACTCGTTGGCGTTCTCGAGATTGATGTCCACCTCGCGGTTGGAGGGGGAGATCATCTTCATGTTGCGCACTTTGCGGTCAATGATCGACTCCGGCAGGTCGAACTCGCTGACCATGCACAGGGGAATCGCCCCGCCACAGGGCTTGGCGTTGTCGAGCTTGCGCTCGAAGATCCAGGTTTCGATGCCGGCCTTGGCCAGCACTTCAGCAGCACAGGAACCACTCGGGCCGCCGCCCACCACCGCGACTCGCAACATCTTGAAACCCGCTCCGCCAGAAGGATGTTGGCGGCGAAGCTAACACCGCTCACCGGGCCACTGCTGGCGCGGGGAAGCCATCGCCCTACCATCGATTCACACCGGCCTGGGGGACGACGGGTGCCAACTGCCACCGTCCGCGACGACATCCCCCTGGCCCGTCGCACGGTTTCGCCGGCCCTGCGCCGCCGTGGCGCACTGCGGCGGGGCCTGCTGGGCGCAGGGGTCCTGCTGGCCGGCGTGGCTGCCCTGTGGATCGTCTTCCCGCAGCCGCTGCGTCGCTTGCTGGCGCCACCGCCAGTGCAGGGGCTGAATGCGCGCCCCGGCCTGGATGGCCGTTTGCTGGGCCATTTCCCCTATGCAGAGGTGCCGGCCTCGGAGCTGGTGGCCATTGCTCCGGGAGTGCAGCTGCAGGTGGATGCCGCAGAGGCGTTGCAGGCCATGCAACGGGCGGCCACGGCTGATGGTGTGGATCTGCGGGTCTTGAGCGCCTTCCGCTCGATCGCCTTGCAGAAGCACCTCTTCTTTGATGTGAAATCGGAGCGCAACCAGAGTGCCCAGGAGCGGGCCATGGTGAGTGCACCACCCGGTTATTCCGAGCACAGCACCGGCTATGCCGTTGATCTGGGCGATGGCCGCGAGCCCGGCACAAACCTCTCGCGCTCCTTTGAAACCACAGCGGCCTATGGCTGGTTGCGCGCCAACGCCAACCGCTTTCACTTCCATCTCTCCTTCCCCGATGGCAACCCACAGGGCGTGAGTTACGAGCCCTGGCACTGGCGTTTCGAGGGTTCCGCCGCGGCGCTGCGCACCTTCGAGGCGGCCCAACGGCTCTCCCGCTGATGGCGACGTCTCCTCTGCCGGAGCTGCTGGCGCCGGCCGGCTGTTGGGAGTCGCTCAAGGCCGCCGTGGCCAATGGTGCCGACGCTGTCTACTTCGGTGTGGAGGCGTTCAATGCCCGGCTGCGGGCGGAGAACTTCCGCCAGGCCGATCTGCCCGAGCTGATGGCCTGGCTGCATCGCCGTGGTGTCAAGGGCTGTCTCACCGTCAATGTTCTGGTGTTTCCCGACGAGCTGCAGCAGGCCGCTGAGTTGCTGCTAGCCGCCAGGGCGGCCGGGGTGGATGCCCTGATCGTTCAAGACATCGGCCTGGCGCACCTGGCCCGCCAACTGGTGCCGGACCTGGCCCTGCACGCCTCCACGCAGATGTCGATCACCAGCGCCCCTGGGGTGGCCATGGCGGCGGAGCTGGGCTGCGAACGGGTGGTGCTGGCCCGGGAGCTCTCCCTGCGGGATCTCGAGCGCCTTCGCAGCCAGCTGCAGGCCCGCAACCTGGCCATGCCCCTGGAGGTGTTCGTGCATGGAGCCCTGTGCGTGGCCTACTCCGGCCAGTGCCTCACCAGCGAGGCCCTGGGGCAGCGCAGCGCCAACCGCGGCGAGTGCGCCCAGGCCTGCCGCCTCCCCTATCAGCTGATCGTCGACGGCGAAGAACGGGATCTTGGCGAACAGCGCTATCTGCTCTCCCCCCAGGACCTGGCCGCCTGGGACCTGCTGCCCGAGCTGGTGGGGGCCGGTGTTGCCAGCCTCAAGATCGAGGGCCGGCTCAAGGACGCCACCTATGTGGCTGCCGTGACCGATGCCTACCGCCAGGGCCTGGATCGCCTGGGCACCAGCCAGCCAGCCCACCAGCTGCGGCAACACCTGGAGTTGAGCTTCTCCCGTGGCCTGGGAACCGGGTGGCTGCAGGGCGTGGATCACCGCCGCCTGGTGCATGGCCGCTGGAGCAAGAAACGTGGTCCGTGGTTGGGCCGGCTCCAGGAGCTGGAGCCGGGCGATTGGCTGCTGCTGCGCAGTGCCCGCCCGATCAAGCCCGGCGATGGCCTGGTGTTTGAACTGCCCGCTGCCGATCCGCTCCAGCCGCCCCGGGAGCTGGGCGGCCGGGTGATGGCGGTGGAGCCCCGCCCCAAGGGCTGTGTGGCCCTGCGGCTGGGGCCGGGGCGGCTGGATCTGAGCGGTCTGAGGCCTGGCAGCCCCTGCTGGCTCACCAGCGATCCCCAGTTGGAGCGCCACTTTCAGCGGCTGGCTACCCAGGAGCCACCCCTCAAACGCCGACCCCTGAATCTGCGCATCTCCGGCAGTGCCGGCACCCCGCTGCAGTTGGAGCTGGCCGCCGTGGATGGCCTGGTGGGTAGCCCCTGGCGCGTGTGCTCCGAGCAGCCGCTGCAGCCGGCCCTGGGTGGCGGCGGCCTCACGCGCGCCACCCTGGAGGCCCAGCTGGGGCGCCTGGGGGGCACCCCCTGGATCCTCGGCGCCCTGCAGCTGGAGCTGCCGGAGCAGCTGTTCCTGCCCGTGGCCCAGCTCAATCAGCTGCGGCGGCGCCTGGTGGAGCTGCTGGCCCAGGTGGAAGACCAGGCGGCTCCCCCCGGCGGCACGCCACCACAGGCCTCAGCAGCCCACACCTGCCACTGCCCCTGCATCCAGCACCGCCTCCCTTCAGCTCCAGCTCCCGCCCCAGCTCACCGTGCTGGTGCGCAGCCTGGATCAGCTCCAGGCCCTGCTGGATCAACCTGTGGATCGGGTGGTCGTGGATCTGGAGCATCCCGCCCAGCTGCGCCAGGCCGTGGCCATGGGGCGCGGCCGCTGGCCCGGTGGCATCTGGCTGGCGGGCCAGCGGATCGTGCGCCCCGATGAGGCCTGGAGCCTGGAACCCCTGCTGCGGGCTGCCCCCGATGGCTATCTGGTGCGCAATGCCGACCAGTTGGAGCGGCTCACGCCTCTGGCCCCCTGCATCGGCGATTTCTGCCTGAATGTGGCCAATCCGCTCAGCGCCGCCTGGCTGCTGGAACGGTGGGGACTGGAGCGCCTGACGGCCAGCTACGACCTGGCCCTGGATCAACTGCTGGCCTTGGTGGCCGGCTGCCCCCCCGGCGCCCTGGAGATCACCCTTCACCAGCACATGCCCCTGTTCCACATGGAGCACTGCCTGTTCTGTGCCTTCCTCTCCGACGGCCACGACCACACCGACTGCGGCCGCCCCTGCGAGCACCACAGCGTGCTGCTGCGGGATCGCAGCGGCGTTGAGCATCCCTTGCGCGCGGATCTTGGCTGTCGCAACACGCTCTTCAACGGCACCGCCCAGACTGCTGCGGAGGCGATCCCCCAGCTGCTGCGGGCCGGGGTGAGGCATTTTCGGCTGGAGTTGCTGCAGGAGTCGGGCGCGGATGCCGTGCGCCGGCTGGACCTCTATCGGCAGGTGCTGGCGGGGCAGATCAGCGGCCGTGAGGTGTGGCAGCGGGAGCAGCTCGAGAGCCGCCTGGGCGTTACCCGCGGCACCCTGCTCAGACGAAGCTGAGATCAGGCTGAGATAGCATCAACTCACAGCACCGTCGGGGTCCTTCGGTTCGAGCGATCCAGGCTGAGATTTCACCAGTCTGAATCCCTAGCTCGTGATCTAACTCGGCCCTCTCCAGGCCTACCACCTCCCACGGCAACGCCGGTTCACCACCGGGCGTTGCGGCCGGCAGCACTGCAGCTGCGGCGTGCCACGACGAGATCTTCCATTTCCCCACACTGAACTGTTTATGAGCGGCGCGCATCCGGGAACACCGATCCGCAACATCGCGATCATTGCCCACGTTGACCACGGCAAAACCACCCTGGTGGATGCGCTGCTGGCCCAGTCGGGCATCTTCCGCGACAACGAGGCGGTGCCCACCTGCGTGATGGACTCCAACGACCTGGAACGCGAGCGCGGCATCACGATCCTCTCCAAGAACACGGCGGTGGATTACGAGGGGATTCGCATCAACATCGTGGACACCCCCGGCCACGCCGACTTCGGCGGTGAGGTGGAGCGGGTGCTGGGCATGGTGGACGGTTGTCTGCTGATCGTGGACGCCAACGAGGGGCCGATGCCCCAGACCCGCTTCGTGCTCAAGAAGGCCCTGGAGAAGGGCCTGCGCCCGATCGTGTTTGTCAACAAGATCGACCGCGCCCGGGTGGATCCCGAGCAGGCGGTCGACAAGGTGCTCGATCTGTTCCTCGAGCTGGGCGCCGACGATGACCAGTGCGACTTCCCCTATCTGTTCGGCAGCGGCATGGGCGGCTACGCCAAGCCGGACATGAAGACCGAGAGCGACACCATGCGCCCGCTCTTCGACGCGATCCTGCGCCATGTGCCGCCCCCGGTGGGCGATCCCACCAAGCCGCTGCAGCTGCAGGTGACCACCCTCGACTACAGCGACTTCCTTGGCCGGATCATGATCGGCCGCATCCACAACGGCACCATCCGCGCCAACCAGCCGGTGGCCCTGCTGCGCGATGACGGCAGCGTCAAGCGTGGCCGCATCAGCAAGTTGCTGGGCTTCCAGGGGCTGCAGCGGGTGGAAATCGAGGAGGCCCGCGCCGGCGACCTGGTGGCCGTGGCCGGTTTCGATGAGGTGAACATCGGCGAGACCATCGCCTGCCCCGACAACCCGGAGGCCCTGCCGCTGATCAAGGTGGATGAGCCCACCCTGCAGATGACCTTCGTGGTGAACGATTCGCCGTTCGCTGGCAAGGAAGGCAAGTTCGTGACCAGCCGCCAGGTGCGCGATCGCCTGCAGAAGGAGCTGCTCACCAACGTGGCCCTGCGGGTCGACGACACCGACTCCCCCGACCGCTGGGCCGTGAGCGGCCGCGGTGAACTGCACCTGGGCATCCTGATCGAAACGATGCGCCGCGAGGGCTACGAGTTCCAGGTGAGCCAGCCCCAGGTGATCTTCCGCACCATCGATGGCACCCCCAGCGAGCCCTACGAAACCCTGGTGCTGGATGTGCCCGAGGAATCCGTGGGCGCCTGCATCGAGAAGCTGGGCATCCGCAAGGCCGAGATGCAGAACATGGAGAACACCAACGACGGCCGCACCCAGCTGGAGTTCGTGGTGCCCTCCCGCGGCCTGATCGGCTTCCGCGGCGAGTTCATCCGCGCCACCCGCGGCGAGGGGATCATGAGCCACTCCTTCCTCGACTACCGCCCGATGCAGGGCGACATGGACAACCGCCGCAACGGCGTGCTGATCGCCTTCGAGGAGGGCACCGCCACCTTCTATGCCCTCAAGGGCGCTGAAGATCGCGGCCAGTTCTTCATCACCCCCGGCACCAAGGTCTATAAGGGGATGATCGTGGGTGAGCACAACCGTCCGCCCGATCTCGAGCTCAACGTCTGCAAGGCCAAGCAGGTCACCAACATCCGTTCCGCCGGTGCTGAGGTGCTCGACACCCTGCAGGCGCCGATGCAGATGACCCTGGAGCGCGCTCTGGAGTACATCGGGCCCGACGAGATGCTTGAGGTAACGCCTGAGTCGATTCGCCTGCGCAAACTGCCGGCCAAGAAGCCGGCCAAGCGCTGACGGTTGGCCCCAGGCCAACGCCCTGACAGCGCCCCGATGACGGACCATCAGGATCCGGAGGAAGCGAGCCTGATGGCCGATCCGCGCTTCACGGAGGCCGTGCGGCTGTTCAACGGCCGCCAGTGGTACGCCTGCCACGACGGCTTCGAGGAGCTGTGGCACGAGACCCAGGGGACCTGCCGCCCGATCCTGCAGGGCATCCTGCAGATCGCCGTGGCCCACCATCACCTGGAACGGGGCAACCTTCGCGGCGCCACGGTGCTGCTCGGCGAGGGCATCGGCCGCTTGCGAGCATCCGGCCCCAGCGCCCTGGGCCTCGATCTGGAGCGCCTGCGCCAGGCCGCCGCCGCGCGTCTGCGGGCCCTTCAACACCAGGAGAATCCCCTGGACGAGCCCTGTCCATGCCTGGATTCAGTCCCCGCCATCCCCCCGGCAACCCCGTGATGGGAGGGGGTGATTCGGGCCTTACATTGCTCCCACGCTGTGAGAGGAAGCCAGGCTTGGCCGCACCAACCAGGTTGCCGTCTGACGCCGGAGCGGCTGGCCATGGCCGGCGCCACACGCGACTGGCGCTGGCCCTGCTCGGTGCTGCTGCCCTGGCCCTGGCTGGCCCCGCAGCGGCTCAGCAGCCCCAGGCGCCGAGCGAATCCACTGCAACACCGGCACGGATCAACACCGGTCTGGTCACGATCGAATCGGATCTGCAGCGGGCCGATCAGGTCACCGGTGTGGTCACGGCCACGGGCAATGTGCGCATCGTGTACCCGGATCAGCGGCTGGTGGCCACCGCACGCCAGGCCCAGTACTTCAGCAAGGAAGGCCGGGTGGTGCTCAGCGGCGATGTGGACATTGTTCAGGAGGGCGGCAATCTGATGCGTGCGGAACAGGTGGTGTATCTCGTCAACGCCGAGCGCATGACGGCGATGCCCCCCGCCGGGCAACAGGTGTACAGCCGCATGACCATTCAGCCCCAGCCGAGGTCATCGGCGGTTGTGGGCCCATGAGCCTGGTGCTCGATCGCGTCGCCCTCACCCTTGGCGGGCGCCCCCTGGTTAAGGATGTCAGCCTCAATCTCAACGGCGGCGAAGTGGTGGGGCTGCTGGGGCCCAATGGTGCCGGCAAGACCACCACCTTCAACCTCGTGACCGGGCTGCTGCGGCCCGATCGGGGCCAGGTGCTCCTGGATGATCTGCCGGTGGCCACCCTGCCGATGCCCCAGCGGGCTCGGCTCGGCATCGGCTACCTGCCCCAGGAGGCCAGTGTGTTCCGCACTCTCAGTGTGTTCGACAACCTGATGCTGGCCCTTCAGGAAAGCGGGATTCCGGCCCGCCAACGGCGCGCCCGTGCTGAACAGCTGATCGACACGTTCCACCTGCGCCCGTTCGTGCAGCGGCGTGGCTTCCAGCTCTCCGGTGGGGAACGGCGCCGCTGCGAGGTGGCCCGCGCCCTGGCGGTGGGTGAGAGCGGCCCGCGCTACCTGCTGCTGGATGAACCATTCGCCGGGGTGGATCCCCTGGCCGTGGCGGATCTGCAGGAGTTGATCGGCAGTTTGAGGGAGCGCGGCATGGGGGTGCTGATCACCGACCACAACGTGCGTGAGACCCTCGCCATCACCGACCGCGCCTACATCCTCACCGAGGGCAGCATCCTGGCCAGTGGCCCCTCGCGCGAAATGGCCAACGATCCCCTGGTGCGCCGCCATTACCTCGGGGAGGGCTTCCGGCTTTGACCACCACCTTCCCTCCATCCCAGCTCCTGCAGCGGCTCTCGGTTCGGATCGATCGCCTCTGGCAGCGGGTGCCGCTGATGGATCGCTGGCTCACGGCGGAGTTGGCCGGTCCCCTGCTGTTCGGTGTGGCGGCCTTCACTACCGTGTCGCTGTCGGTGGGGGTGGTGTTCGAGCTGGTGCGCAAGGTGGCCGAGGCCGGCCTGCCGCTGCTCGCCGCCGCCCAGGTTCTGGCCCTCAGCCTGCCGGGCTTTCTGGTGCTCTCCTTCCCCATGGCCACCCTGATGGCCACCTTGCTGGCCTACAGCAGGTTGTCGAGCACCAGTGAGCTCACGGCCCTGCGCAGCATCGGTGTGGCCACCTGGCGGATGGTTGCGCCCGGGCTGGTGGTGGCCCTGTTGATGAGCCTGCTCACCTTTGTGTTCAACGATGCGATCGTTCCCGGATCGAATCTGTTGGCCGCCAACACCCTCGACAGCGCCCTGGGACGGGCCATCTCCTCCCAGCGCGGCCAGAATGTTGTGTACTCACGCTTTGGTCAGTTGCGCTCTCGCGTGCCTGGCCAGGATGCCGGCGAGGGCCTCACCCAGCTGTTCTACGCCAAGGAATTCAAGGATGGCCAGATGGAAGGCATCACCCTGCTGGATTTCTCATTGGAATCACAACAGCAGATCCTCACGGCTGAGCGGGCCATCTGGAACGACCCCAAGGCGATGTGGGAGTTCCGCAACGGACGCATCGTGACGATCGACAATCAGACCAGTTCGACAACATCAGCCCGCTTCGATAACTATTTCTATCCGTTCACCAAGGCACCGCTGGAGCGCGCACAGCTGCCAACCGATGCCACCAAGATGACCGTACTGCAGGCGATTCGTGCCGAGCAGATCCTCGCCCAGGCCGGTGATCAGAAGGAGGCCCGTCGGCTGCGGGTGCGCATTCAGGAGAAGTTCGCCTTTCCGGCCATCTGCCTGGTGTTTGGCCTGATCGGCAGCAGCCTGGGGGTACGCCCCAATGCCCGCACCAGTCGCAGTCAGGGATTTGGCATCAGCGTGCTGCTGATTTTTGGCTACTATCTGATGTCGTTCATCTTCAGTTCGGTGGGTGTGCAGGGCACCTTGCCGCCCTTTTTTGCCGCCTGGCTGCCGGTGATGATCGGCCTGGCCGGAGGCCTGTATCTGTTGCGCCAGGCCAGCCGCTGAACGGCATCCTGCCGCGGCAGACTGTCCATCCTATTGCTCCCCAGCACCCCACTTCGTGACCGATCCAGTTCTGGCCCTGGGCCTGGGCGCCTTCGCCCTGCTGCTGCTGGCCCTGCCCCTGGCCTTCTGGAGTGTGAGCGGCGGCGGACGGGCCAGCAGCGCCGTGCGCCTGCTGGTGGCAGGCGCCAACCTCAGCCTCACGGCCCAGCTGGTGCTGCGCTGGTGGCAATCGGGTCACTTCCCGATCAGCAACCTCTACGAGTCGCTCTGTTTCCTGGCCTGGGCCTGTACCCTCACCCAGTTGCTGGTGGAGCGGGGTTATCCCTCCCCCCTCGTGGCCGCCGCCGCCACCCCCATGGGGCTGGGCTGTGTGGCCTTTGCCAGCTTTGCCCTGCCTGATCAGCTTCAGCAGTCGGCACCGCTGGTGCCCGCCCTGCGCTCCAGCTGGCTGGTGATGCACGTGAGCGTGATCATGGTGAGCTACGCCGCCCTGCTGGTGGGCTCCCTGCTCTCAGCGGCCGTGCTGGTCACCGACAAGGGCCAGGCCCTGGAACTGCGCAGCAGCTCCATCGGCAGTGGTGGCTACCGCCAGGCCCAGCTCGCCGCCGATGGCGGCAGCGGCAACCTCAGCCTCAGCAGCGCCAGCATGTCGCTGAGCGAACAGCTCGACAGCCTCAGCTACCGCACCATCACGGTGGGCTTTCTGCTGCTTTCGATTGGCATCGTGAGTGGTGCGGTGTGGGCCAATGAGGCCTGGGGCAGCTGGTGGAGCTGGGATCCCAAGGAAACCTGGGCCCTGATCTGCTGGCTGGTCTATGCGGCATACCTCCACACCCGCCTGAGCCGTGGCTGGCAGGGCCGCCGGCCGGCCCTGGTGGCGGTGGCCGGCCTGGTGGTGATCTGTGTCTGCTACATCGGCGTCAACCTGATGGGCATCGGCCTGCACAGCTATGGCTGGTTCCTGAGCACTTGATCGCCTCGGGTCTCTGACCTGACCGGTCAGGCCGCCACCGCCACAGGTCGCTTGCTGTTGCGGATGCCGGTGATGGCCTCGGCGTAGCTGGGCTGGTTGAACACGCCCGAGCCGCTCACGATGGCATTGGCGCCAGCTTCGATCACCTTCCAGGCGTTCTCGGCCTTGATGCCGCCGTCCACCTCGATCCAGGGATCCAGGCCCTTCTCGTCGCAGAGGCGGCGCAGGTCGCGGATCTTCTGCACCTGGTTCTCGATGAAGCTCTGGCCCCCGAAGCCGGGGTTCACGCTCATGATCAGCACCAGGTCGCACAGCTCCAGGCAGTACTCCAGGGTGTCGATCGGCGTGCTGGGGTTCAACACCGCACCGGCCATCTTACCAAGGTCCTTGATCTGGGCCAGGTTGCGGTGCAGGTGCGGGCAGGCCTCCACCTGCACCGAGATGATGTCGGCGCCGGCCTTGGCGAAGTCGGGCACGTACTTCTCGGGCTCCACGATCATCAGGTGCACGTCGAGGGGCTTGGCGGTCACCGGGCGCAGGGCCTCAACGATCAGTGGGCCGATCGTGATGTTGGGCACAAAGCGGCCATCCATCACATCCACGTGGATCCAGTCGGCGCCCGCCTGATCCACGGCCCGCACGTCGTCGCCAAGACGGGAGAAATCCGCCGAGAGAATCGAGGGGGAGATCACCAGGGGCTTGGTGGTCATGGCAGGGCCAACGGCGCAGGGAATGCGCGGATTGTAGGAATGCCCCCCGCCGGGCCCCTGTCAGCGGGGCCTCCACCCGGGGTGGTGGTCCCCTCGGCGCCACTGATACAGTAGGCGGCGCTTAAAGCCCGAGAGGCCCTGCAGCTGCTGGAAGCTGAGCCTGAAACCGCTCGCTCCCCCGCCGCTCCGTCGTCGCTCCTCCTGCTGAAGCTCCCTCTCCCTACGCCGGACCCCAGTGGATCGCACCCTTATTCAGGAAATTCTCGAGGTTGTCGAACAGGCCGCCATCGCCTCCGCTGAGCTCACCGGTCTGGGCAAGAAGGACGAGGCCGATGCCGCCGCCGTTGAGGCCATGCGCAAGCGCATGGGCCAGATCCAGATGCAGGGTCGCATCGTGATCGGCGAGGGCGAGCGCGATGAGGCGCCCATGCTCTACATCGGTGAGGAAGTGGGCAGCGGCACCGGCCCCGGCGTCGATTTCGCGGTCGATCCCTGCGAGGGCACAAACCTCTGTGCCAACAGCCAGCGTGGCTCCATGGCGGTGCTGGCCGCCTCCGACCGCGGTGGCCTGTTCAATGCCCCCGACTTCTACATGAAGAAGCTTGCCGCTCCCCCGGCCGCCAAGGGCAAGGTGGACATCCGCAAGTCGGCCACCGAGAACATCGCGATCCTGAGCGAGTGCCTGGGCCTGGCCCCCAGCGAGCTCACCATCGTGGTGATGGACCGCGCCCGCCACAAGGACCTGATTGCCGAGATCCGCTCCACCGGCGCCCGCGTGCAGCCCATCTCCGACGGTGACGTTCAAGCCGCCATCGCCTGCGGCTTTGCCGGCACCGGCACCCACTGCCTGATGGGCATCGGCGCCGCCCCAGAAGGCGTGATCTCCGCCGCTGCCATGCGCGCCCTGGGTGGCCACTTCCAGGGCCAGCTGGTGTACGACCCCGCCATTGCCCAGACCTCCGAGTGGGCCGACTACACCAAGGAGGGCAACATCGCCCGCCTGAACGAGATGGGCATCACCGACGTGGACAAGATCTACGAAGCTGAGGAACTGGCCTCCGGTGAGAACGTGGTGTTCGCCGGCAGCGGCATCACCGATGGCCTGCTGTTCCACGGTGTCAAGTTCGAGAAGGACTGCGTCCGCACCAGCTCCCTGGTGATCAGCACCCTCGACAACACCGCCCGGTTCACCAACACCGTGCACATCAAGGACGGCGCCACCAGCATCGCCCTGCGCTGAGCTGAGGCTCTTCCCCCTCGTCCAACCTTCGCGCACGCCATCCGAGGTCAGCCTGCATGCACATCGCCGTCGTCGGCCTCAGTCACCGCACGGCCCCGGTGGAAATCCGGGAACGGCTCAGCATCACCGAGCAGGCCATGGAGGACACCCTCCAGCGATTGCGCGCCGATGAGCAGGTGCTGGAGGCCTCGATCCTCAGCACCTGCAACCGGTTGGAGATCTACACCCTGTTGCGCCATCCGGACCAGGGTGTCACCGCGATTGGGTCCTTTCTCAGTGCTCACTCGGGGCTGGAGCTCGATGAGCTTCTGCCCCATCTGTTCACCTACCACCACGAGGAGGCCGTTGCCCACCTGATGCGGGTGGCCGCCGGCCTCGACTCCCTGGTGTTGGGGGAGGGGCAGATTCTCTCCCAGGTGAAAAAGATGGTGCGCCTGGGCCAGGAGCACCGCTCGATCGGTCCGATCCTCAACCGCCTGCTCACCCAGGCGGTGAGCACCGGCAAGCGGGTTCGCACGGAAACGAACCTCGGCACCGGTGCGGTGTCGATCAGCTCTGCTGCGGTGGAGCTGGCCCAACTCAAGGTGGGACAGGCGCGGGGGGTGGATGATCTGGTGCCCCTGGATCAGGAGCAGATCGCCGTGGTGGGGGCTGGCCGCATGGCCCGCCTGCTGCTTCAGCATCTGCAGGCCAAGGGGGCCCGGGGTGTGGTGCTACTGAACCGCACGGTGGAGCGCGCCGAACTGATGGCCGCCGATTGTCCGCAGCTGCCCGTGCAGTGTCGTCCGCTCTCCGACCTGGACCACTGCCTGAGCACCTGTTCGCTGGTGTTCACCAGCACCGCCGCCGACGAGCCGATCATCACGGCCGCCCGGCTCGCCCGGTTGAATCGTCGCTCCTCGCTGATGTTGATCGACATCGGCGTGCCCCGCAACATCGCCGCGGATGTGGCCGACCTTGCCGGTGTCGGGGCCTACGACGTGGACGATCTGCAGGAGGTTGTGGCGCGCAACCAGGAGGCGCGGCGCGAGATGGCCGCCGAGGCGGAGGGCCTGCTGCAGGAGGAGGGGCGTCAGTTTCTGGACTGGTGGGATGGCCTCGAAGCCGTTCCCGTGGTGAACCGGCTGCGGGTTCAGCTGGAGGAGATCCGCGAGCAGGAACTGCAGAAGGCCCTCAGCCGCATGGGTCCTGAGTTGTCGGCCCGGGAGCGCAAGGTGGTGGAGGCCCTCAGCAAGGGCATCATCAACAAGATCCTGCATGCCCCCACCACCAATCTGAGGGCACCGCAACCGCGCCAACAGCGCCATCTGGCGATGAAGGTGCTGCAGGAGCTGTTTGAACTGCACGACGACGCCAGCGCCTGATCCAGCCGCAAGGCGGATCCAACGGGACCCAACATCTTTTCGTGCAATGTGCTGCAGGGGGCATCGTCCAGGGCTGCCCCTCGCTTAGCGTTTGCACACCCTGACAGGATTAAGGGGGAGAGGCGATGAAGCGAGTTCTGGCCATCATTCTCGGCGGCGGCGCCGGCACCCGTCTCTACCCCCTCACCAAGATGCGGGCCAAGCCTGCGGTGCCGCTTGCCGGTAAATATCGACTGATTGATATCCCCATCAGCAACTGCATCAACTCTGGCATCAACAAGATGTACGTGTTGACGCAGTTCAACAGTGCTTCCCTCAACAGGCACCTCACCCAGAGCTACAACCTCTCCGGCGGTTTTGGTCAGGGTTTTGTGGAGGTGTTGGCCGCCCAGCAGACCCCTGAAAGCCCGAGCTGGTTTGAGGGCACGGCTGATGCTGTGCGCAAGTACCAGTGGCTGTTCCAGGAATGGGATGTGGATCACGTGCTGATCCTCTCCGGCGACCAGCTTTATCGGATGGACTACAGCCTGTTCGTGGATCACCACGTGAAGACAGGCGCCGATGTGAGCATTGGTGCTCTGCCCGTGGATGCGGCCCAGGCCGAGGGGTTTGGCCTGATGCACACCGATGTTCACGGCCGCATCCGCGAATTCCGGGAAAAGCCGAAAGGCGAGGCCCTCAAGCAGATGTGGGTGGACACCTCACGCCTGGGGCTCTCAGCTGAGGAGGCGATCAAGCGGCCCTACCTGGCTTCCATGGGCATCTATGTGTTCAGTCGCGATACGCTCTTTGATTTGCTGGCAAAAAATCCGAGTGCCACGGATTTCGGCAAGGAGATCATTCCAGCTGCCCTTGAGCGCGGCGAGAATCTCCAGAGTTATCTGTTCGACGACTACTGGGAGGACATCGGCACCATCGGCGCCTTTTACGAGGCCAACCTTGCGCTCACCGATCAGCCCAACCCCGCCTTTTCGTTCTACGACGAAAAGTTTCCCATCTACACCCGTCCGCGTTATCTCCCCCCCAGCAAACTGCATGATGCTCAGGTGACCCAGAGCATCATCGGCGAAGGCTCACTGTTGAAGGCCTGTTCGATTCACCACTGCGTGCTTGGGGTCCGCAGCCGCGTGGAGGATGAGGTTGTCCTGCAGGACTCCCTGGTGATGGGTAACGACTTCTTCGAATCCAGTGAGGAGCGTGCGGTGTTGAGGGAACGGGGTGGCACCCCCCTGGGCGTGGGCCGTGGCACAACGGTGAAGCGCGCGATTCTGGATAAGAATGTGCGTATTGGCAGTGATGTCACGATCATTAATAAAGATCGCGTCGAAGAGGCTGATCGCCCTGAGCTCGGTTTCTACATCCGCAACGGCATTGTTGTGGTTGTCAAGAACGCCACCATTGGTGACGGCAGCGTGATCTGATCGGCAGGCCCGGGTCGGCCAGATCGCTGCGAGTCCGGGCTCTCTCACAGTTCCCCATCGCCTGGGTGCAGGGCCGCCACCAGCTGGCCAAACTGTGAGCATCCGCACCAAAACGGTTCCATGGACAAGGCCCACTTTGGTCTGATTGGCCTCGGCGTGATGGGTGAAAACCTCGTGCTCAACGCGGAGCGGAACGGTTTTTCCTGCGTGGTCTACAACCGCACCCTCGCCAAGACCGAGGAATTTCTGGCCGGTCGGGGAGCCGGCAAGCAGATCATCGGCTCAACCTCCCTGGAAGACTTCGTCTCCAAGCTGGAGCGACCCCGCCGGATCCTGATGATGATCAAGGCCGGCGCCCCGATCGACGCCATGATCCAGCAAATCTCCCCGCTGCTGGAGGAGGGTGACCTGCTGATCGATGGCGGCAACTCCCTCTACACCGACACCGAGCGCCGGGTGGCCGAGCTGGAAAGCAACAGCTTCGGCTACATCGGCATGGGTGTGTCCGGCGGCGCCAAGGGGGCCCTGGAGGGGCCGAGCATGATGCCCGGTGGCACGCGCAGCGCCTACGACGCCATTGAGCCGCTGGTGCGCACGATGGCGGCCCAGGTCGACGATGGCCCCTGCGTCACCTACATCGGGCCCGGTGGTGCCGGCCACTTCGTGAAGACCGTTCACAACGGCATCGAATACGGCATCGAGCAGATCCTCGCCGAGGCCTACGACCTGATGAAGCGCGGTGCCGGACTCAACGGCGACGCCATGGCCGACGTGCTGGGTCAGTGGAACGCCACCGAGGAGCTCTCCTCCTTCCTGGTGGAGATCACCGAGATCTGTCTGCGCACCAAGGATCCCGAAAGTGGTGCTGATCTGGTGGAGCTGATTGTGGATGCGGCCGGCCAGAAGGGCACCGGCCTCTGGACCGTGCAGAGCGCCCTGGAGATGGGCATCCCCGTGCCCACGATCTACGCCGCCCTCAATGCCCGCGTGCTCAGCTCCATGCGGAACCAGCGCATCGCCGCCGAGCCGATCCTGCACGGCCCTGGTGGCGCCACAGCCCTGCAGCTGGGAAGCCCCGCCGATGCGATGGCGCCGCTGATGGATGCCTGCGTCCTGGCCTGCATTGCCAGCTATGCCCAAGGCATGGCGCTGATGCAGGAGGCATCCAAGCTGCACAGCTACAACCTCGACATGTCGGCGATCGGCCAGATCTGGAAGGGGGGATGCATCATCCGTGCCCGCCTGTTGCAACGCATTCAGAACGCCTACACCGCCAATGCCGATCTGGCCAATCTGTTGGTGGATCCCTGGTTCGCCGAGCAGGTGAACCGCCGCCTCAGCGGCCTGCGCCAGGTTGTGGCCGATGCCGCCCTTGCCGGCATTCCGGTGCCCTGTCTGAGCAGCTCCCTCGATTACATCGACAGCTACCGCACCGCCCGGCTGCCCCAGAACCTGGTGCAGGCCATGCGTGACTGCTTCGGTGCCCACACCTATGAGCGTCTGGATCAGCCGGGCAGCTTCCACACCGAGTGGATGTGAGCAGCCGGCCATGACCACCTACCAGCTTGAAATCGCCGACAACTCCGCTCAGCTGGCCCGCCGCTGTGCAGAGCAGATCGGCTGCTGGGTCGATCTGGCCCTCGATCAGCGCGACCGGGCGCAGATCGCCCTCTCGGGGGGCACCACGCCAGCGGAGGCCTACCGGCTGCTGAACCAGGAGCACTTGCCCTGGGATCGTGTCGATGTGGTGCTGGGTGATGAGCGTTGGGTGCCCGCCAGCGATCCCGCCAGCAATGCCCGCATGCTGCGGGACACCCTGCTGCGTGCCGGCGGGCCCGGTGCCGGTGCCAGCTTCCATCCGGTGCCCACCGAGCTGCCCACGCCGGAAGCCAGCGCGGACGCCTTTGAGCAGCATGTGCGCCTGCTGTGCCCTGGCGATCCTCCGGTGTTCGATCTGATCCTGTTGGGGCTCGGCGACGACGGCCACACCGCCTCCCTGTTTCCCCACACCCCGGCCACCCGGGAGACCCAGCGCGCCGTGACCGTGGGAGCGGGCAAGGGGATGGAGCGAATCACCCTCACCGCGCCAGTGCTCAGCGCGGCCCGTCAGGTGATCCTGCTGGTGAGTGGGGCCGCCAAGCGCCAGGCGCTCGCGCGGCTGCTGGATCCGCAGGAATCCCCGGAG
>RGNC01000211.1 GCA_010029175.1 Synechococcaceae bacterium WB8_1B_136
GCTCACGCTGCAGTCGCTGCAGTTCCGGGAGCTCTGGAGCAGCCTCTGGCTGCTGCTGGCCGTGATGCTCACGTTGGAAGCCGCGATCGCGGCCCTGCGGCGCCGCTGGGGGATGCCGGGCCGCTTCGGACTGCGGGGAGGCCAGGTGGGCCGACGGGGCCGGGAGCTGGTGCTGGTGGGACTAGGCCTGGTGCCCGTGTTGATCCTGGTGGCGCAGGCCCTGGCGGTGGATCCCCGAGCGCTGCTGCACTGGCAGAGCCTGCCCGCGCTCACGGCGAATGGCTGGGGTGCAGCTCTGGCGCTGCCCTGGCCCGGGCTGATCCTCAGCACCCTGGTGCTCACCCTGCTGGCGGCAGGGTTGGCGGTGGGGGTGGCACCGCTGTTGCTGCTGCTGGTGGCGCCCTGGTGGTGGGGCCGCCTCTTGCTGCAACTGAGCTGGGCCTTCGGACGGCTGTGGCCCCCGCCACTCACGGCGCTGCTGCTGCTGTTCGTGTTGAAGCCCGGCGTGATCACCGCCGCCCTGGCCCTGGGCTTCCACAACCTTGGCATCCTGGGCCGGCTGTTGCTGGAGGGGGCCGAGGCCACCCCCGACGCCAGCGAGCAGGCCCTGCGTTGCAGCGGCAGCGGGGCACGGCTGGCCCTGCTCTACGGGCGCTACAGCAGCCTGGCCCGTTCCTACCTGGCCTATGGCGCCTACCGGGCCGATGTGATCCTGCGGGAAACGGTGGTGGTGGGCCTGGTGGCGGGCTCGGGGCTGGGGGCCCAGCTGCGGGAGAGCCTCAGCTCCTTCGCCTGGGATCAACTGCTGTTGCTGCTGGTGGCCTACGCCGTCCTCACCCTGGTGGGGGAAGATCTGAGCGACCGCGGTCGACGCCGCCTGCTGGCGGCTGCCTGAATGAGCCATCCGATCCCCCGAAAGCTGATCGTGCTGGGCGACAGCGGGGTGTACGGCTGGGGCGATCCCGAGGAGGGGGGCTGGTGCGAACGGTTGCGGCGCCACTGGATGGCCCTGCCCGATGGGCCGGTGCTTTACCCGCTGGGGGTGCGGGGCGACGGTCTGGAGCGGGTGGCGGCGCGGCTGGAGGCCGAGGTGAACTGCCGCGGCGAGCTGCGCCGCCAGCGGCCCCACGGCATCCTGCTGGCGATGGGCCTGAACGACTGCGCCCGGGTGGGACGGCCCGATGGACGACCGCAGCTGGATGCCGAGGGGTTCCTGTTCGGCCTGCAGCAACTGCTGGAGCGGGCCAGGGCCCTGGCACCGGTGCTGGTGCTGGGCCTCACGCCGGTGGTGGAGGAGCTGATGCCCTACGCCGAGGTGCTCTGGTATCAACTCGACCAGGTGCGCCGCTATGAGGGTCTCCTGGAGGAGGCCTGCCTGGAGGCCGACGTGCCGTTCCTGCCGCTGCTGGATGGCCTCCTGGCCGATCCCTGCTGGCCCCAGTGGCTGAGTGCCGATGGCCTGCATCTCAACGGCGACGGGCATCGCCAGCTGTTTCAGCGGCTGCAGCGCTGGCCCGCCCTGCTGCAGTGGGCCCAGCTGCAGCCCATGGCAGCGGCCACACCCCTCGTCTGAGGGAGCGGGAATCCACCGACTGGGGGAGCCGGCAGGCGGGTGAGGCGAACGACGGTGAAAACACCGATGCTTCTCGCTCCATGGCCCCCCTCGCATCCTCAGGCCCCCGCCGCCAACGCAATGCCAGCTGCCAGGCCAAGAACGCTCTGCTGCTGGCCGCCTACGTGAAGGCCCCCACCACCGAGGCCCGCAACCGGGTGGTGAACGCCAACCTGCCGCTGGTGTGGCAGGTGGCCCGCAGCGAGGCCCGCCGCTCAAGCGCCTGCTTCGAGGATCTCGTGCAAGTGGGCAGCCTCGGGTTGATCAAGGCCGTGGAGAGCTTCAACCCCAGCCGCGGCGCCACCCTCAGCTGCGTGGCGGTGCCCTACATCCGCGGCGCCATGCGCCAATACGTCCGCGACCACTGCCAGCCGATCAAGGGCAGCCGCAACCTGCGGGAGCTGCATCAGCAGGGGCAGAGCCTGCAGCAGCAGCGCCTACATCACGGCCTGGCCCCCCTGCTGGACACCCAGTTGGCGGCCACCCTGGGCTGCAGCCTGGAGCGCTGGCACGAGGCGGTGGCCCTGAACCGGGCGCTGCAGATGGGCAGCCTCGACCAGCCGGCCTGCGGCGAGGGGGGCGAAGCCACGGCCCTGGTGGATCTGGTGGTGGATCCCCAGGGCGTGGATGCCTATGGCGCGGTGGCCCGGGCGGATCAAGGGCAACTGCTGCGGCAGTGCCTGGGCCAGCTGCAGAGCGACCAGCGGCATCTGCTGGTGGGTCGGGTGCTGCAGAACCGGTCCTGGAGGGAACTGGGCGCCCAGCTGGGCCTGAGCGGCAAGGTGGCGCAGCGCCGCTGCCAGGAGCTGCTGGCTCAGCTGCGGGAGCAGCTCAGCCCGGTGCTGGCGGTGGGCTGAACTCAGGCCAGCCCCAGGGCCTCCGCCAGCACCAGGGCCAGCAGGGCCGCAATCAGGGTCTGCAGGGCATTCACGAGCTCATTGCTCAACCAGCCCCAGCGCCGTTGCAGGGTGGCGCCGATCAGGCTCTCCAGCAGGGTGGCCACCAGGCCCACCAGCGTGACCAGCAGCCAGGCAGATCCGCCCTGCAGCAGCCCCAGCGCCAGCATCACCAGGGCCATGAGGGCGCTGCCGATGGCACTGGCGGCCGTGCCCTCAAGGCTGATGGCCCCTTCCGTGCCCGGTGGCACCGGTTGGAAGCTGGTGAGCAGCACGGTGTGGCGGCCCCAGCGCTTGCCGATCTCACTGCCGAAGGTGTCGGCGAGCTTGGCGGCGAAGCTGGCGGCAAAGCCGATCAACAGCCAGGGCACCGGGGCGGAGGGCAGCACCGTGAGCACCGCC
>RGNC01000212.1 GCA_010029175.1 Synechococcaceae bacterium WB8_1B_136
TCGCCGATGCGGTGCAGCGCTTCCAGCCCGAGGCGCTGCTGGTGGGCGAGAGCTGCACCGCCGAGCTCATCCAGGATCAGCCCGGCGCCCTGGCGGCCGGCATGGACCTGGGCGGCATCCCGATGGTGAGCCTGGAGCTGCCGGCCTATTCCAAGAAGGAGAACTGGGGCGCCGCCGAAACCTTCTATCAGCTGGTGCGAGGCCTGCTGAAGCCCCAGCTCCCTGCCCCCGGCAGCCCCAGGCCGGATCCCAGCCGCTGGCGCGCCGAGGGGCGCCGGCCGCGGGTGAACCTGCTGGGCCCCTCGCTGCTGGGCTTCCGCTGCCGCGACGACGTGCGCGAGATCAGGCAGCTGCTGGATGGCTATGGCATCGATGTGGCCGTGGTGGCGCCGCTGGGGGCGCGGCCCGCGGACCTGCTGCGCATCCCCGCGGCCGATGCCAACCTGAACCTCTACCCGGAGCTGGCGGGCACGGTGTGTAGCTGGCTGGAACGCCAGTTCGGCATGGCCACGGTGAACACGGTGCCGATCGGCATCGGTGCCACCGTGGCCTTCCTGCGGGAGCTGCATGGTGTGCTCGATCTGCCCCTGCCGGCGGACCTGGAGGCCGAGGGCCACTCCCGGCTGCCCTGGTATTCGCGTTCGGTGGACTCCACCTATCTCACCGGCAAGCGGGTGTTCATCTTTGGCGATGCCAGCCATGCCATCGCCGCCGCTCGCATCGCCAGCCGCGAGCTGGGGTTTGCGGTGGTGGGGCTGGGCAGCTACAGCCGCGAGCAGGCCCGTGAGCTGCGGGCCGCGGCGAAGGAGTTGGGCCTGGAGGCCCTGATCACGGACGACTACCTGGCGGTGGAAGCCGCGATGGCTGAGGCGGCACCGGAGCTGGTGCTCGGCACCCAGATGGAGCGCCACAGTGCCAAGCGTCTGGGCATCCCCTGCGCGGTGATCAGCACGCCGCTGCATGTGCAGGATGTGCCGGCCCGCTATGCGCCGCAGATGGGGTTCGAGGGGGCCAACGTGATTTTCGACACCTGGGTGCACCCGCTGATGATGGGGCTGGAGGAGCACCTGATCGGCATGTTCCGCCACGATTTCGAATTCGTGGACGGCCACCGCAGCCACCTGGGGGATGGCCCACCGGCGGCTGCACCGGAACCGATGGCGGTGGCACCGGCCGCTGCTGGCGGCGGCCTCAGCTGGAGCACCGATGGCGAGGCGGAGCTGGCCAAGATTCCCTTCTTCGTGCGCGGCAAGGTGCGCAGGAACACGGAGCGCTATGCCCGCGAGCGGGGGCTGGAGCTGATCGACAGCGAGGCCCTCTACGAGGCCAAGGCCCACTTCAGCCGCTGACCTGAGTATTGCTACTCAGGCTTGATGTGTGTGGATGCTGATCGAGAAGGCCGGCATGTGTCGCTTTGCACGAAGCCCTGTTGTTTGTTCCCGTGGCAGGCGTTTGATGACCGATAGATCCCTTTCGCCTGGCGGGCCGCCTGCGGCACGCGACTCCATGACAACAACACTCACGCGGCCCGATGGTGAGGGCAGTGTTCAGGTTCACCAGGAGGCTGGCCTTCAGATCGAGGAAGGAGCCCTGGTGATCGCGGTTTACGGCAAGGGTGGCATCGGCAAGAGCACCACCAGCTCCAACCTCTCCGCCGCCTTCTCCAAGCTGGGCAAGCGGGTGCTGCAGATCGGTTGCGATCCCAAGCACGACAGCACCTTCACGCTCACCAAGTCGATGGTGCCCACGGTGATCGACATCCTGGAAACCGTGGATTTCCACACCGAGGAACTGCGCCCTGAGGACTTTGTGTTCGAGGGCTACAACGGTGTGATGTGCGTGGAATCGGGTGGCCCGCCGGCCGGCACTGGTTGCGGTGGCTATGTGACCGGTCAGACGGTGAAGTTGCTCAAGGAGCACCACTTGCTGGAGGACACCGATGTGGTGATCTTCGATGTGCTGGGTGATGTGGTGTGTGGGGGGTTTGCGGCTCCGCTTCAGCACGCCCACTATTGCCTGATCGTGACGGCGAATGATTTCGACTCGATCTTCGCCATGAACCGGATCATTGCTGCCATCCAGGCCAAGGCCAAGAACTACAAGGTGCGCCTGGGGGGCGTGGTGGCCAACCGCAGCAAGGACACCGATCAGATCGATCGCTTCAACCAGCGGGTGGGCATGCGCACCATGGCCCATTTCCCCGACCTCGATGCCATCCGGCGGTCGCGCCTGAAGAAGTGCACCATCTTTGAGATGGAATCCACTCCTGAGGTGGAGGCCGTGCAGCAGGAATATCTCAAGCTCGCGGCGCGGATGCTGGAGAACGTGGAGCCCCTCGAGGCCGAATCGCTCAAGGATCGGGAGATCTTTGACCTGCTGGGTTTTGATTGAAAGGCCATCCCCTCAGTCCACCTGCTCAGGCCAGCCCCACCAGCTTCATCGACAGCTCCCACACCCCCTGGGCGGTCTCGGGGTTGCTGGCCTTGTCGGAGAGCTCCTGGCTGAACTGCTTGCCGCCCTTCGTCTGCCGGTTGCCCCAGCTCCAGTGCACGCCGGAGCTGGCAAAGGCGGGGTCGGCCACCACCTGGGCCACCCGCTCGCCGGCCAGGGCCTGGCTCACATAGCCGCCGGTGATGTTTTTCTGGAACCAGGGGAAGATTGTCTGGAACGCCTTCGGCGTGTTGCGGAACAGCGGCGTGTCGGCCACACAGCCCGGGTAGAGCGAGCTGAACACGATGCCGGTGGAGGCGTGCAGGCGGCGGTGCAGCTCCTGGGTGGTGATCATGTTGCAGAGCTTGCTGTCCTTGTAGGCCTTGCCGGGCTTGAAGGGCTTGTTGTTGGCCATGGCGATCGGGGCCTTGAAGCCGGCCTTGAAGCCACTCAGATCGCCCAGGTCGGCCGGGGCGGGG